>JAAZOA010000055.1 GCA_012798055.1 Syntrophomonadaceae bacterium
ATAATTGTCAGACCGGTGGAATTCGACAAAACTACTACCAGGAAGATCAAGCGCTTCAAAATCGTCCACTAGGGGCAGTCAGACAAACAAAATTAAGGATGTGAGTCATTTGCAACCCATGATCCAGGGGGATACTTATATTACACCAGAAGATACTCCCCGTTTGCTTATGGACAGACTAGCCCTGGGGACCCGCGCCTACTTTGTGGTTGGCATACTCAACATAATCAACCAGGCCCGGATAATGTGCAATGCTGGTGATTACGATAACCAAGCCTGGGTGGATTCATCCTACCAGGTTTTCAAATTGATAGAGGGCTGCGGGGGAAGGTTTCACATCCAGGGGCTTGCTAATGTTGCCGCTTCACCCGCACCGGCGGTGTTCGTCAGCAACCATATGAGCACCCTCGAAACTTTCGTGTTTCCCTGTTTGATCCAACCCTATCGCGACCTTACTTATGTGGTGAAGGAGAGCCTGGTCGAAAACTCGTTTTTCGGTCCGATCATGCGTTCCCGGAATCCGATCGTCGTCAGCCGGGACAATCCAAGGGAGGATTTCAAGACAGTAATGGAACAGGGTCAGGCCATTTTAGCCACGGGCAGGTCGATAGTCGTTTTTCCGCAAAGCACAAGAACCCCAGTATTTGAGCCGGAGAACTTCAACACCCTGGGAATCAAGCTAGCACGGGCAGCCAAGGTTGAAGTCATTCCAGTTGCCATTAAAACTGATTTCTGGGGCAATGGCAGGTGGCTAAAGGATTTCGGCCCGTTGAAGCGCGATAAGCCCATTTTCATTTCTTTTGGAAAGGCGATGGTGGTGCAGGGTAGCGGCAAAAATGAGCATGCACTGGTGATCGAGTTCATCCAGGACAATTTGAGCCGCTGGATATGAAAATATTTCCTTGCATACTGACCCATAAAGGTCAATAATGATATACAGCGGCAAGCTCGTTTACCTGACCGTAAAAACTGAATAGTGCAGCGGGGAGCTGAGTATATCGGCTGAGAAAGATAGGACCTGACCCGTAAACCTGATCTGGGTAATGCCAGCGTAGGAATTGCTTGATGTGTTAGCGTTATAGCCTTTTACCCTTCTGTGAGTGAAAGGCTGTTTTGTTTTTCCCCAGGGTGGTCATTATTAAAAGGGGGCGATATTTTTGGCTCAAGCAAATCTCAGCCTGCAGATTTTGCCGGTAGTAGCGGAACAGGAGATTTATCCGGTAGTTGACCAGGTGATATCTCTAATCGCAGCATCAGGTCTGCCGTATGTAGTGGGGCCGATGGAAACGACTATTGAAGGTGATCTGGACGTTTTGCTCAGACTGGTGCGCCAAGCCCTGGAGCTATGCGATGGGTTGGGGATTCCAAGGGTGGCTGCAATAGTGAAAATCGACTATAAACCGGCAGGAGTGTCTATTGATGAAAAGATCGGGAAGTATCGCCCATAATCTGGTTCCGGCAATAACCTTACTGGTAATATTGGCAATCTGGGAGGGGGCTGTAAGGTTGTCTCGGGTGCCGGCATATATTATGCCGGGTCCGGTGCAGATAATATCGACCCTCAGGGCCAATTTTTCGCTGCTCCTTAACCATACTGGCAGTACTATGCTGGAAGCCCTAATCGGTTTTGGCCTGGCTGTGATCATTGCTTTCTTGGTTGCTTTTGCACTTAACCAGGTAAATTGGCTGAACCAGGCGGTAATGCCGCTATTGGTAGTCACTCAGACCATACCCATAATTACTCTGGCCCCGCTTTTCCTGATCTGGTTTGGGTGGGGAATGCTCCCCAAAGTGCTGGTGGTCATTCTGGTCTGTTTTTTCCCGGTGGTTATTAACCTGCTTAATGGCTTGAATTCGGTCGACCCGGATCTGGTCAACCTATTCCGGTCCATGGGGGCAGGGCGCATGGATGTCTTCCGTATGGTCAAATTGCCTTCGGCTTTGCCTGCATTCTTTGCCGGGATGAAAATATCGGCTTCCTACGGGGTCATGGCGGCAGTTATAGGTGAATGGCTGGGGGCCCAGCAGGGCCTGGGCTATTACATGACCATTGCTCAGAAATCGTTCAGGGTAGACAAGGTCCTGGCAGCGGTTATGATCATCGCCGGATTGAGCCTGATTTGGGTCAAAATCATAGACTGGATGGAGATTCTTGTCATGCCTTGGACCAGGCATGAACGGGAATGGGAAATCGATTAGGATAATGGTCACAAGAAGAATGAAAGGAAGATAATACTAATGAAGAAATTGATATTTTGGGTTGTGATCCTGGGTTTGATGGCCTCAGGAATTGTGGGCTGTGCGGATAAAACATCCGAGAAACCCAAAGCTGTGCCCCAGAAGGTGTCGGTTATGCTGGATTGGTTTCCGAATACCAACCATACCGGGCTGTATGCAGCCCGGGACCTGGGTTATTATGCAGAGGAAGGCCTGGATGTGACTATTGTGCAGCCCTCGGAGGGGAGCAACCCTCAATTAGTAGCTGCAGACAAAGCCGATTTTGCGGTCAGTTACCAGGAAGAAGTCACCATGGCCAGGGCCCAGGAAATACCAGTCGTAGCCCTGGCGGCCGTCATCCAGCATAATACCAGTGGTTTCGCTTCCCCAGCCTCGAAAAACATCGTTACTCCTAAAGATTTCGAAGGTAAAACCTATGGAGGCTGGGGGTCTCCAGCGGAGACCGCAGTCTTGAAGGCATTGATGGCTAAGCACCATGCCGATTTCAGCAAGATCAAGATGGTTAATATCGGCTCAGCCGATTTCTTTGCCAGCATGGAAAAAGGCATAGATTTCGCCTGGATATACCAGGCTTGGACAGGGATCGAAGCTCAGACCAAGGGTATGAGCCTTAATTTTATAGGCCTGCGGGATGAAGATCCGGTTTTCGATTACTATACTCCGGTGATCATAGCCAGTGAGGCTAAAATCGCCCAGAACCCCGAACTGGTGAAAAAATTCATGCGGGCCACTGCGAAAGGGTATGCTTATGCCATCAGCAATCCTGATCCGGCGGCAGCCATCCTTATGAAATCGGTGCCCGAACTGAACCATGACCTGGTCTATGCCAGTCAAAAATATTTGGCCCAGGAATATCAGGCCGATGCCCCCCGGTGGGGCGAGATGAAGCCCGAGGTCTGGAGGAATTATGCTGATTTCATGTTCGCCAACCAGTTGATCGAAAAGAACATCGATACCGGGAAAGCATATACCAACCAATTCCTGCCTGAATAGGAGGACTCGATGTGTCGGCTATAGATGTGCAGGGCGTGAGTAAGACCCTGGACAGTATCGAAACCCTGATCGATATTTCCATGTCCATAGACTGCCGCCAGTTTGTGGCCATACTGGGTCCCAGCGGCTGCGGCAAGAGCACCCTGCTCAACATTGTTGCCGGTTTGCTCACGCCTGATAAAGGCCGTATCGAGCTGAACGGTGAGGACTGGACCGGGCGGACCGGGCGAGTCAGTTATATGCAGCAGAAAGACCTACTGTTGCCGTGGTTGCCCATACTTGATAATGTAAGTATCCCGCTGGTTTTGCGGGGGGTAAGAAAAAGAGAGGCCCATGATACTGCCCGCAAATACCTGCAGGACTTCGGCCTGGATGGCTTTGAGAGCTATTATCCCCGTCAGCTGTCGGGGGGTATGCGGCAAAGGGCTGCCCTGCTGCGCACTTACCTGTTTACCAGTGATATCATGCTTATGGATGAGCCATTTGCCGGGCTGGATGCGATTACCCGGAGAAAAATGCAGCTCTGGCTCAAGGATCTTTGCGCCAAGTACCAGCCTACCGTACTCCTCGTGACCCATGATATCGATGAAGCTTTGCTCCTGGCTGATACGGTTTATGTATTTTCCGCCCGACCAGCCCGTATCAAATTAAGACTGGATGTGCTTCACGCTGACAGCGGCCAGAGGGAGCAGCAAAAGCGTGACATCCTGTCAGTACTTGAAGCCCCGGCGACCACTGTCTATTGACCCTGGCAATTAATAGGATAAAAAGCAAAATAACGCAGACTGGATTATAATATAGACAACCAGGAAAATGCTATCCCCGGACATTATCTAAGGGGTGAAATTATGGGCAGTGAGACTGATTCCGATCTGGGGCGTCTTCTATCCGAGATAGCAGATTTGAACCAGCGCGTAGCGC
>JAAZOA010000056.1 GCA_012798055.1 Syntrophomonadaceae bacterium
CCTATGCTCCACAGGGCATAATTGAAACCAATGGAAGAGGGGAATGTGTGTTGAAGAGCGACATCGAGATAGCTCAACAAGCCCGAATGCAGCCTATAGCTCAGGTAGCTGAAAATTTAGGGCTGGATCAGGATGACATCGAACAATACGGTAAGTATAAATGCAAGGTCTCGCTGGATGTCTGGGAAAGACTGAAAAACAGCCCGGATGGGAAACTGGTCCTGGTTACCGCCATCAATCCTACCCCAGCCGGAGAGGGTAAGACCACCACAACCGTGGGTCTTGGCATGGCTCTCAATCGGATCGGAAAGCGGGCGATAATTGCGCTGCGGGAGCCTTCCCTGGGTCCCAGTTTTGGTATTAAAGGAGGAGCCGCAGGGGGAGGCTATGCCCAGGTAGTACCGATGGAGGATATCAACCTGCATTTCACCGGGGACATCCATGCGGTCACTGCTGCTCATAATCTCCTGGCAGCCATGCTTGACAACAGCCTCCATCATGGGAATCCGCTGGGTATTGATGCCAGGCAGGTCTCACTGCGTCGGGTCATGGACTTGAATGAAAGGGCCTTGCGCAACATAATCGTCGGCCTGGGGGGCAAGATCAACGGGGTACCAAGGGAATCAGGTTTTGATATCAGTGTTGCCTCGGAAGTCATGGCTATATTATGCTTGGCTGGCGACCTCATGGATTTTAAAGCCCGGGCAGCCCGTATAGTGGTCGGTTATACCAGCCAAGGGGCCCCGGTTACAGCTGCTGACCTGAAAGCTGCGGGTTCCATGACCCTTTTGATGAAGGATGCCATCAAGCCCAACCTGGTACAGACCTTGGAGAATACCCCGGCATTTATTCACGGAGGACCTTTTGCCAACATTGCTCATGGGTGCAACAGTATCATGGCTACCCAAATGGGATTGAAACTGGGGGATTACATGGTGACGGAGGCAGGATTCGGTGCTGATCTAGGGGCAGAGAAGTTCTTCGATCTCAAATGCCGATATGCCGGATTGAAACCTGATGCCGTCGTGCTGGTGGCATCGATCCGGGCTTTGAAAAATCATGGCGGCATGCCCAAGGAAAGCCTGGCCCTGCCTGATATGGCGGCTTTGGAGAAGGGCATCGCCAATCTGGAGAAACACCTGGAAAACCTTAGCTTATTCGGGGTTCCGGTGGTGGTGGCCCTCAACCAGTTCCCGGGAGACAGCCAGGAGGAAATCAGGCTGGTGACGCAAAAATGTGCTGCACTCGGCGCTGAGCTTGCACTTTCGCGGGTATGGAGTGAGGGAGGCCGAGGTGGAGTAGATCTGGCGTACAAAGTCGTCAGGGCGGCCGAGAAAGCCTCCGATTTCAAATACCTGTACGACCTTGAGCTGCCTCTGCGTGATAAAATAGAAACCATCTGCAGGAAAATTTACGGGGCTTCGGGAGTAGCGTACAGCAAGGGGGCTGCCCAGATGCTGGACCAGTTCGAGAACATGGGCTACGGAGAACTGCCTATTTGCATTGCCAAGACCCAATATTCCCTTTCAGATAATCCACTAGCTTTGGGAAGACCGCAGGACTTCACGGTCACGATTCGGGAAGCTAAGCTCGCGGCAGGAGCAGGATTCATAGTGGCTATTGCTGGAGATATTATGACCATGCCGGGACTCAGCAAGGTTCCGGCTGCAGAGAAGATAGACATCCTTCCAAACGGCGAAATAGTGGGTCTATTTTGATATTTAGGATACCTATTAAAGCCTGCCCCGGCTGAGCTGATCCAGTCCAGCCGGGGCAGGCTTTTTCATTTCAGGATCAAGGAGAAAAGTTCCGCCCTGGATTCTGCCCGGGATTGGAAAATTCCCCGCAGTGCCGACGTTACCGTCAGTGCACCCGGTTTTTGGACCCCGCGCATACTCATGCACATATGTTCAGCTTGGATGACCACCCCGACTCCCATGGGGTTGAGCGTACCAAATATGCAGTCGGCGATCTGTGAGGTCAGACGCTCCTGCAATTGGGGCCTGCGGGCATATGTCTCAACTACTCTGGCCAGTTTGCTGATCCCCACCACCTTGCCGCCTTTAGGGATATAAGCTACATGTGCCATACCATAAAAAGGCAGAAAATGGTGTTCGCACATGGAGTATACCGGGATATCCTTCACCAGGACCAATTCATCATGAAATTCAGTAAAGGAAACGTCCAGAAAATCCCGCGGGTCGCTGTGCATCCCTGAGAAAATCTCAGCATACATGCGGGCGACTCTTTCCGGTGTTCCTAATAATCCCTCCCGCTCCGGGTCTTCACCCAGAGCCTCCAGGATATCTCTAAATGCTGCTGCTATCTTGGCAGTATCCAGGTGATGATCCATAAATGCCTCCCTCATCATCTACTCAAGCTGGTTGTGGATGAAATACCCCTGCAACAATGCAATATCAATATAATAACAGAATAATACCTCCCAGGCATAAATTTTCACATCGGGCCCCAGACCAAGTTTGTCCAAGGAGAACGCGAGGAGGATTAAACAGCCGGGCGGCGAATAATAGCAAAATCAGCAAAGAAGATTATTCACCGGGGAGGATTGGTGTGAGACTGGCAAAATATCTTGCTCAGGCTGGCATCGCGTCGCGTCGCCAGGCGGAGGATCTGATTAGGGCTGGGAGGATCAAGCTTAACAGCCAGGTAGCCACCGACCTGGCGAGCCAAGTAGACCCTCAAAACGACCGGGTCGAATTTGATGGGGTGGTCGTATCCCCGGAACAACCGGTCTACATCTTGCTAAACAAACCCCCCGGTTTCTTAAGCACGGTTGCGGATAGCCGCGGGCGACCTACAGTGGTTCAATTGGTACCAAACATAAAACAGCGGGTCTTTCCGGTTGGAAGGTTGGATCAAGATACCGCCGGGCTCTTGCTTCTGAGTAATGACGGCGCTTTCACCAACCTTATGATCCATCCCCGTTACAAGATAGACAAGAAATATGAAGCAGTAATCAGGGGAGAGATCAGCTCGGCGGAGATTGGGATGCTCCGGGATGGAATATGCCTGGATGATGGACGGACAGCACCTGCAAAAGTCCGGCTCATTCGATCGGGGACCAAGGAATCGGTTATCGAGTTGGTGATCCATGAAGGAAGGAAACGCCAGGTCAAGAGGATGCTAGCTGCCGTTGGCCATCCGGTAATAAAGCTAACCCGGACGGGCCTGGCATTTTTAGATCTTGCAGGGGTTAAAGTGGGCCAATACAGATATTTGCGCCAGGAGGAAGTGGATAAGTTGATCGATCTTGCCCGGCATGGGAGGGCATAGTACCAACAAGCTCGGGTCAAGGGATGCTAGCTCGAGATAATTTCCATTCCATTCATGAAAAGAAGGGGTAAACATCCGGGAAGATAAATTCAGGGGAAAGGAAGGGATAACGGTATGCCAGCAATCAAGATTAAGATGCGATTCGACTACAAAGGCCAGGTGAAAAACAGCAGATTATTCGGCAATAAGCAACCTGAACAATTGGCGGAAGAAAACCGCGAGCATAAGGTGACCATGTTAAGGAATATTCCCATGCAGGGTATAAGCATAGTTGATATTGACATGAGCATGGACGTATATTCGGTGATCGATGAAATCAGCGGGAAAAAGATAGCCTTTGCCCCGGTCGTCATTACTCTTGTTGCCGATGAGCTGGAGAATGCTATACGGTTTGCCGCCCAGGAAGAGTTCAGGACGGTTCAAGTGGTCGAACCGGACGCTTTAAACTTCACCGCCGGGGACACGGAAAAGCTTTTATTCAGGGTGAGCCAGGAAATCATGGATTTCAGGAATCAATGGCTGAAAAGAATGGAAAACTGGAAATAAGCCTAAAAAGTAGCGGCCAGTCCCAGCCGGAAGATTGGTTGGGCTCTGCACCCCGATTTGCAATCTCTGGTCACGGGACAGCTTGCTATCGGGGCTCTGCAACCTAAATTTATATTGATTTTCCGCAAATCTTACTCTATTATTATTACTCAATAAGAAAATATGGTTGAGAAAGGGTCATGCATTGGGTAAAGTCGTGATATTTGCGGGAGGTTTCGGCAGCGGGAAGTCGGAAATCGCTCTAAACCAAGCCCTGCTCCTAGCCCGGGATTTTGAAGATGTGATCCTGGCGGATCTGGATTTAGTTAACCCTTACTTTGCTTCGCGAGATGTCCGCCCTATTCTTGAAGATGCCGGGATCAGACTGGTCGCCCCGTCTGGGGAATTGTCATTCGGGGATGTTCCCAGTATCCCTGGCGAAATTATAGGCCTCCTGAGACAGGAAAATATTATGGTGATCGATGTGGCCGGCGACGAGGTGGGCTCTGCGGTCCTGGGTTACCTGAGTAAATATATCCTAGCCCGTCAGGGCTACGAATTTTTTTTGGTCTTAAATCCATATCGGCCTTTTGCCCAGGAGGTTCAGAGTGTGCGGGATTTGCGGATGCAACTGGAAAAAGCAGCTAATCTGGAATTTACCGGTATCGTCAGCAATCCCAATCTTCTCGGTGAAACTACCGCGGACATTGTTCGCCGGGGACACCAACAAGTGGCTGATATGGCCATGTCCCTAAGTTTACCGGTCGCCAACCTGACTGTGACCAAGGAATTTTATCCAGAAATGGCGGCTAAATTTGGCGGCCAGGTGAGAGAAATTAACCTGTACTTGAAGCCGCAGTGGCTATAGCTCTAAGGGAGGATGCTTGAATGGCAAAGGGAAGAGTCAGTTTCTTTGCGGAGGAATGCAAGGCATGCGAATTGTGTATCCATTTTTGTCCCAAAGACGTCCTGGGTTTGGACATGGAAAACATTAATGCACTGGGGTATCACCCAGTCACTGCCTTGCTCCCGGATAACTGCACGGGATGTGGGATCTGCGCTATGATGTGTCCCGATATGGTTATCGTGGTGGAAAGGGCGTGAAGCAGATGGAAAAAATTTTGATGAAGGGAAATGAAGCACTGGCTGAAGGTGCGCTTTCAGCTGGTTGTAAAGCCTTTTTCGGCTATCCCATAACCCCTTCCAGTGAGATTGCCGAGTACATGGCTCGCAAGTTCCCCCTATTGGGAGGGACGTTTGTCCAGGCCGAGAGCGAACTGGCGGCGATAAGCATGGTCTACGGAGGAGCATCCACCGGAGCCCGGGTAATGACGGCATCTTCCGGGCCGGGGATAAGCTTGAAATCGGAGGGTATATCATTTCTGGCAGAAGCTGAGCTGCCCTGTTTGATCGTGAATATTTCCCGGGGAGGTCCGGGACTGGGCGGCATCCAACCCGCCCAGTCGGATTACTTCCAGGCTACCCGTGGGGGGGGACATGGTGATTACAATATTATGGTCCTGGCCCCCTCTTCAGTGCAGGAAATGCTGGATTTTGCCATGGAGGGTTTCGACCTGGCCGACCAATACCGAATCCCGGTCATGGTTATGGCTGAAGGCACCCTGGGACAGATGATGGAGCCGATCACACCCCGGGCCAAAGTGACTCAATTCCAGGCAAAACCCTGGGCCACTGATGGGTGCAAGGGCCGCCAGCCCAATGTGGTCAACACTTTGCACCTGTCCCCGGAATTTCTGGAGTATCGAAATAAGGTTCTGCAGGAAAAATATAAGCTGATCAAGGCCAACGAGCAGAAGGCAGAAACCTATCGGACCGAAGACGCAGACCTGGTAGTGGTAGCCTTTGGCCTAATGTCCCGTATCGTAAGAAAAGCAGTCATGACAGCCAGGGAGCAGGGCTACAAGGTAGGCTTGATAAGGCCCGTCACATTATGGCCTTTCCCCGTAGATGCAGTCCGGGAAGCAGCCGCCCAGGCCAAATTGTTCCTGTCGGTGGAAATCAGTATGGGGCAGATGGTCGAGGATGTCCGGTTGGCTGTAGAGGGCCGAGTACCGGTTGAATTCTATGGAAGAATAGGGATGATTCCCAGCCCGGAAGAAATCGGCCGGCAGATCATCCAATTGGCGCAGAGGGAGGGATTATGATGAAAATTGTAGCCCAACGACCGGTGAGCCTTCAATCCACCAAGTTCCACTATTGCCCGGGCTGTACCCATGGGATCATCCATCGCCTTTTAGCGGAGTGCCTGGACGAGATGGACCTGCGCGAAAAGGCCATAGGTATCTGCCCGGTGGGTTGTGCGGTTTTGGCTTACGATTATTTCAATTTCGATACCCTGGAAGCAGCCCATGGAAGGGCGCCGGCCATCGCCACCGGGATAAAGAGGATTCTGCCGGATCGTTGTGTCATAACCTACCAGGGCGACGGGGATCTGGCTTCGATTGGTATGGCGGAAATAGTCCATGCTTCCGCCCGGGGTGAAAATATAA
>JAAZOA010000057.1 GCA_012798055.1 Syntrophomonadaceae bacterium
GGCGCGCTGCATTTTATCGGCACCAACCAGCAGTCCCCCAAATAATATCGAAGCTGGTATCGTGCCAAGGGGATGAAGTCCACCAAAAAGAGCGGCGACGATACCGGAAAATCCATATCCCCCGGAAATTCCTTCCAGTAAACGGTGTTGCACACCCAGAACTTCCACTACACCGGCCAGCCCGGCAAATCCGCCGGCTAATGTGAGAGATAATGCTTGATAAAAAGGCACATTGATACCGGCATACCGAGACGCATCCGGGTTTAACCCAACGGCACGAATTCGGTACCCGATAGTTGTTCGCCAGAGAAAAATATAGACCACAACGGCCAACGTTACGGCTATTATCGCTCCCACATTCAATAGTGACTGTGGAATCAATCTTGGCAGCCAGGCGTGTGCCGGCAAACGTTCAGATTGGGCCAGATATTGACCAGCCTGGACACCTGCCGGGTCAATTAATGGTCCGCGAACCAGTAAATTCATTAGCTGCAACGCAATGGCGTTCATCATTACAGTGCTAAGAATTTCATTCACTTTCAATCGGGCTTTTAATAAGCCCGGGATAAACCCCCAGACGCAACCGGCCAGAAAACCCATAATAATCGTAGTTGGAATGATCAGCCATCCGGGCCAGTCTCTGAAGGTCAGCGGCCACCAGGTGGCCATAAGGGCTCCGGCTATAATCTGACCTTCACCGCCTATATTGATCACACTCGCACGAAAAGCGATACAAATACCCAATCCCACCAGAAGCAAAGGGGTCGCGTAAACCAACGCCCGAACAAATCCGGGCCATGTTCCAAACGCTCCACTTAAGAGAACAGAATACGCCTTTACCGGGTCTACGTTGAGAAACAGGAGTAAAACAGCGCCGATGAGGAGTGCCACCAGCATTCCGGCAAGCGGGATAGCCAGATTGACAGCGACATCCTGCCAATTAATTGAGAGTCTCCTGGTCTGTTTTGTTATTTCAGTCATTTCTTTGGGGGGCAACCCGCACCTCCGGATGGTTTAAGTTCGATCAAACTGATTAGACGTTTTCATGTATTGCCAAAAAACGTCAGATTGGAGATTTGTCAGACACCAATCCGTCTGACAACATGAAAGTCGAAATAACCGGGAACAAAATGGCTGATGGAATAATCTACCACCTGATTGTCTTTTGAATACAGCCGGGCTTCAAGCCGCAACAGAGGGGAAGTTGGCGATATCTCTAACAGACTCGACAGGTTTTTGTCAGCGGCAACCGCTGCCAGTTTCGTCATTGAGTAGGATAACGGAGGGTAACCGCGCTTAAGTAAAACATCAATTATGGAACCGTGGAATGCCTCGGATAGGTCATCTTTTCGTAAAAATTCTATGGGAAGAATATCGTGAAGGTAGGCTACAGGCCGATTGTTTACCTCTATCGAACGATCAACAGATAAAACCATTGATGGTAATTTCAATCCAAGTTCTGCCTGTTCTGGCTGAGTAGCTGGACGTTCTTCTATTATCGCCTCACCCATACTGGTTTCCAGTCCAATCCGATTGGCGAGTTTTTCGATACTTTCAAGTACTTCCAGTCCACTTTCCATCCGTTTTCCGCAGGCAGGGGCGACAAACGTGCCCACACCATGACGGCAGTAAATCAAGCCTTCCAGTTCCAGGCTGTGTAATGCTTCACGCAGAGTGGGGCGTGATATGCCCAGCTGGCGCGCAAATTCACCCTCGGATGGCAATTGCTGCCCCGGAAGATACTCTCCGCTGGATATCAATTCACGGATATATTCGGATGTTTGCGTGGGGAGTGAGACCCGGACAGATTTCAGCGGCCTCATAGGGGTAGTCATGTTACCTCCGATGTAAAACATCTGAAGCCAGACTTCTTACATCTATGATAAGGGATTTTTTATTATTAATAAATAGTCATTTGTCATCAGATCACTAACCAGGATTCCCTTGTTGAAAAATGATAATTTTGGCAAACGTTTTATGACATTACATGAAAGAAAAGTTGTTTTCTTGATATCTTGAAAACGTTGATTAAAGAGAAGACTCATGTGCCTCTGTAAAAGATAAGCCAATTGAGGTTGATCCTGGTTTTTTTTATAGACTGTCTACCCCGAAGGGTCAGATTAGTTGATCCGGCAGGTATGTTAATGTGACCAAAACAGGTTCCTCCTGATCTCCTCCGGGAAGGGGATTGATTTTAAAGGTTTTCTTTGATCTCCGAAAACCTAACGGATATTTAATCAACCCTAAAA
>JAAZOA010000058.1 GCA_012798055.1 Syntrophomonadaceae bacterium
CCCGGTCTGTTCAACCTTTACCAGCAGGGTGTCTTCATCACAGTCATATAAAACCTCTTTCACTGCCTGGACGTGGCCTGAGGTCTCACCTTTCATCCACATAGCCTGGCGACTGCGGGAGAAAAACCAGGTCCGGCCGCTCTCCATAGTCCTGGCCAGGGCCTCCCGGTTCATGTAGGCCATCATCAGCACCTGGCCGCTCTGCCAATCCTGGATAATGGCCGGCACCAATCCATGCTGGTCGAACTTGATTTTGTCCATCATATCCTCATCGCCACTCCTTTTTCCGCCAGGTAGTGCTTGGCTTGCTTGATGGTGTACTCCCGGTAATGGAAGATCGAAGCGCACAGAACCGCATCAGCCTCACCATCAACGCAGGCCTCGTATAAATGTTCCAGGGTTCCGGCCCCTCCCGAAGCAATCACCGGAATCGAGACCGACTCAGCCACCGCTTTCGTCAAGGGGATATCATAGCCATTGCGGGTTCCGTCTTTGTCCATGCTGGTCAGGAGTATCTCCCCGGCTCCCAGTCCCTGGGCCCTACAGGCCCACTGCACAGCATCCAAGCCGGTCGGGACCCTTCCGCCATTGATGTAAACTTCCCAACCTCCGCCGGCTCTCGCCCGGGCATCTATGGCTACGATGATGCACTGGCTGCCGAATTTCAAAGCCCCCTCCGTGATCAGCAGAGGATTCTGGATGGCGGCAGAATTTATGGAGACCTTGTCGGCACCAGCCATGAGGGTGGCCCGCATATCGTCCAGGGTGCGTATGCCTCCCCCTACGGTGAAGGGTATGAAAACTTCCCGTGCGGTGGCCCGCACTACTTCCAGCATGGTATTCCTGGCTTCGTGGGAAGCTGAAATGTCCAAAAATACTAGCTCATCGGCTCCCTCCCGGTCATAAAAGGCCGCTTGTTCTACCGGATCGCCGGCATCCTGCAGGTGCAGGAAATTGATCCCTTTCACCACCCGCCCGGCGTGCACATCCAGGCAGGGAATGATCCTCTTGGCTAACATATTCTATCCTCCGGTCCGGTTTTCTCCAGCCGCAGCCAATGCCTCGGCCAGGCTCAGCTTACCATCATAGAGGGCCTTGCCGATAATAGCCCCCATCACACCTATCGCCTCCATCTTGCAGAGGTCCCTTATATTTTCGGCGCTGGAAACCCCGCCCGAGGCAATTATCTGCAGGCCGCTGTACCTGGCCATCTCACCGATGGCTGCCAGGTTGGGACCCTGTAACAGCCCATCCCGGCTGACATCGGTATAAACAGCGGTTACTACTCCCAACTGCCGCATCTGCAAGCCGAACTCCAGAGCCGGCACGCTGGATTTTTCCAGCCACCCTTCGATCGCCACCATGCCATCCCGGGCATCGATCCCCAGCACGATTTGGCCAGGGCCGAAAACTTCCAGTAATTCCTCCATGAAGCCTGAGCTCTGCAACGCCCGGGTGCCTATTATCACCCGGCTGGCCCCGATAGCCAGCATGCGCTCAACTGCTGAAAGGGTGCGTAATCCCCCGCCGACCTGGAAAGGGATATCAATAGCCGCGGCAATCTCCTGTATGGCCTGCAGGTTGCGGGATTCGCCTTCGAATGCCCCATCCAGGTCAACTACATGCAGGTATTCGGCTCCCTGTTCCTGAAAACTGCGGGCTATCAGCCCGGGATTGTCAGAATACACCGTTTTATTCTCTTGCTTGCCCTGCACCAGACGCACACACTGTCCGTCTTTGAGGTCGATAGCCGGATAAATGATCATGACAATAGCTCCGCGAAATTCCGCAGTACTCTGAGGCCCAGCTCGCTGGATTTCTCGGGGTGGAACTGGGTGGCAAACAGGTTTCCCTTTTCAATGGCAGAAACAAAATCTATCCCGTACTCGGTCCGGGCCGCTACCACCGACTCATCCTCCGGGACCACATAGTAGGAATGGACGAAATAAAAATAGCTGCCGGAAGGAATGCCAGCCAAAAGCTGGCTCCGGGGATTCACGGTGATGCTGTTCCAGCCCATCTGAGGCACTTTGTACTGAGGGGGCAGCTCAAATTTCTTCACTTGCCCCGGTATTATACCCAGGCCCTGGTGGACACCATTTTCATAGCTCACCGAAAACAGCAGCTGCAAACCCAGGCAGATCCCCAGGAGGGGAATCTCCCTTTCCACCAGGCTCTGAATGGTTTGGTCCAAACCGGCCTGGCGCAGGTTGGCTATGGCGTCTGCAAAAGCCCCTACCCCCGGCAACACTACCTTGTCGGCGGCCAAAATCGTTTCCGGCGCGGATGTGGTGATGGTCTCGTACCCCAGCTTCAGGAATGCGTTGTTGACACTGGCCAGATTCCCCATCCCGTAGTCAATGATTGCGATCAATTTTTGGTGCCTCCCTACAATTGGCCTTTGGAAGACCATACCCCTTCGATTTTGGGTTCGATGCCCACCGCTGTCTTGAAAGCCCGGGCAAAGGCCTTAAATACCGCTTCGATTATATGATGCGAATTTTCACCCTTCAACAGGTCAATGTGGATGGTAATCCCCGCGTGGTTGGCCAGGGCCCGGAAAAACTCCTTGATGTTCTCGGTGCTCAACACCCCCAGCTTTTCGGCCGGTACCGGCACATCATAGACCAGGAAAGGGCGGCTGGAAATGTCCACCACAACCCGGGCCAGGGCTTCATCCATGGGGATGGTGGCTTCGCCATAACGCTTGATCCCTTTCTTGTCCCCCAGGGCGGTCTTGATGCATTCGCCCAGGCAGATCCCTATATCTTCCACCGTATGGTGGTCATCTACATCCATATCTCCCCGGGCCGCCAGTTTCAGATCACACAAGCTGTGCACGGCGAACAGGGTCAACATGTGGCTGAGGAAGGTGATCTCGGTGTCGACCTGATGCTGACCGGTGCCGTCCAGGTTCAACTCCACAAACATCTCGGTTTCCCGGGTCTTTCTCTTGATCTCGGCGATTCTGTCTATCTCTCCCATAGCTATCTCTCCTTTCGTACCTGCAGGCAATTGGCATGTGCAGTCAGGCCCTCCACCTGGGCCAGTTTGATGATATCGTCGGCATCATCCTCCATCCCCGCCTGAGAATAGTAGATGATACTGGAGGCTTTGGTAAACGTGTCCACCGTTACCGGCGAATAAAACTTGGCAGTGCCTCCGGTGGGCAGGATATGATTGGGCCCGGCCATATAATCGCCCACCGGCTCCGGGGTGTTGCTGCCCAAAAAGATCGCTCCAGCATTGCGGATCTGGCTCAATATCTCAAAGGGTTTGTCCACCATCAGTTCCAGGTGTTCAGGAGCGATGGCATTGGCGACCTGGCAGGCTTCCTGCAGGTCCTTCACCAGGATCAGCGCTCCATGCTCAGCCAGGGATTTTTCTATGGTTTCACGCCGGGACAGATCCTTGACCTGGCGCTTGATCTCCTCTTCTACCCGGTCCAGCAGGTCCGGGTCATACGTGACCAGGATGCTGCGGGCCAACACATCATGTTCAGCCTGGGACATCATGTCTGCACCCAGGTAGACTGGATTGGCCATGTGATCGGCGATGATCAGTATCTCGCTGGGACCAGCCAGCATGTCGATATCAACATCCCCATACACCATTTTTTTGGCCAGGGTAACATATATATTGCCGGGACCGCTGATCAGGTCGACTTTGGGGACGGTCTCAGTTCCCCAGGCCAGTCCGAATATGGCCTGAGCCCCGCCCATCTTGTATATTTCCTTTAAGCCTATCTCCGCTGCCGCCACCAAGGTGTAGGGATTCATCCGGCCATACCGGTCGGGAGGACTAACCATGGCTATCTCCTCCACTCCCGCCACCATTGCCGGCAACGCATTCATCAGCACCGAAGAGGGGTAAGCAGCAGTCCCACCCGGCACATAGATCCCCACCCGGCGCAGCGGACGATAAAGCTGCCCCAGGATATTGCCCTTGGCATCGGGTTCCATCCAGGAATTTTTAAGCTGTTTCTGGTGGAAAAGGGTTATATTGTCTATGGCCTTGCGCAGGGCGATGACGTAGTCGTCATCTACCTGGTCCCAGGCTTCCTCGATCTCCTGCTCGCTCACCCTGAAAGTCCTAGTGTCGATAGTGGCGCCATCAAACCGATAGGTACAGTCGAATATACCCCGGTCACCCTGGCTCCTGACCCGGTCCGCGATCTCCGCCACCCGACTCTGATAAACTGACAGGTCCAGGGCTTCCTCCGCCAGGAAAGCCTTTAGATCTCCGGAACTGGTATTGAAGCGCTTGATCTGCATGGCTATTCCCCCTTGATTTCCAACTGTATTTTTTCCAGCAAGGGCTGGATAATCTCGTACTTGGTGCGATAACTGACCCGGTTGCCGATGAGACGGGTGGTGGATTCCATTATGCTTATCAATTCGACCAGGTTGTTTTCCCGCAGAGTGCGCCCGGAGGAGACCAGGTCTACGATCACATCGGAGAGCCCCATCAACGGAGCCAACTCAATATTGCCGTGGAGATTGATCACTTCCACCTGCAGGCCGTGGTGGCGGAAGAAGTTTTCAGCCACATGGGGGAATTTCGTGGCTACCCGCTTATAATTCAGCTGTTTCAGGGTCAAGCCCCCCATCTCGGCAGGTACCGCCACCACGAAGCGGCAGTAGCCGAACCCAAGGTCCACCATCTCGAATATATCCTTGCCCTGCTCGACTATAACATCCTTGCCGACTATGCCTAGATCGGCAGCCCCGTGTTCCACATAAGCCGGGACATCGGTGGGCCGGCAAATGATATATTTGTAATGGGGTTCTCCGGGATAACTGAATATCATGTTGCGGCTGTCCGACAGGAGGCCTTCATGGGGTAATCCCACCGCTTCAAGTAAGGCGACGGTCGGGTCCAACAAGGTCCCCTTGGACAGGGCGATGGTCAAACAATTTTCCTGCATCTCACCTTGCTCCCCTCTCTTCAATCAGCGTCGATGTATATAAGTGAATAGTTGGTCCTGCCTTCCAGTTTGGCTGTGAGCTGTTCCCGGCTTAATCCTTCCACATCGAGTTCCGCAATCTTGCCCTCTGCCTGCAGGGCATTGGCTTCATTGACCATAGCCCGCCAGTCATCGCCGCCGATGAGATAACGGTGGGCTTCCTGTTCCTGGTTTTTCAGCACCAGGGTCAGCCGGTCCATCCCCAGGGCAAATCCGGTGGCGGGACAAGGGAAGCCGAACTGGGACAGGAGCCGGTCATAACGACCTCCCCCCAGCAATCCGTAGCCCAAATCCGGGGAAAACCCTTCGAAAACCACCCCGGTATAGTAATCAAGCCCGCGCAATACACCCATGTCCACCAGGACCTGGTCTTCAACTCCCATGCTGCACAAAGCCGAATGGACGGCCATAAGCTCCTCAACTGCCTCCACCGCATTGCGGCTCTGTTCTATATATGGCAGTTTGCCCAGGATGTGCAGACCCCCGTGCAGTGTAGGCAGCTTGGCGATGGTTTCTTTGAGTTGGTCATTTATGGGCATCTTCTCCAGCAGCCCGGCCAGGCCCACCAGGTCTTTTTTCTCTACCAGCTTCCTGATCTCTTCCTTGGCAGCTGCATTTATGAGGCTGTCATCCAGCAGGCTGTTGAATATGCCGATCTGGTTGAGGCTGACCATGAAATTTTCCACTCCGAAATCACGCATGACTTTGACCGCCAGGCTGATTACTTCTGCATCGGCCCTGGCCCCTGCCGCCCCCAGCAGTTCGATCCCAGTCTGCCAAAACTCCCGGTACTGGGCCAGGTGAGGCTGTACATGCCGGAAAACGTTGGTCGAATAATACAAGCGGCGGGGCAGCTTTTCATCCTGCAGGTGGGTCGCCGCCAGGCGGGCGATAGATACTGTCATCTCGGGCCGCAGGGACAAGATGCCCCCTTCCCGGTCCATGAACAGGAACAGTTTCTCGCGGATATTGCCGCCGGCCTCCACTACCTCCAGGAATTCGAAAGTAGGAGTGGCCACTTCTTCGTAACCGAAGCTGGTGAACAGTTCGGCCGCCTTTTTTTCCAGGGTGCGCCGGGTTTTCATCTCGTCCGGCAGCAGATCGCGCAACCCTTTGGGGATTTCTCTGTTCCGCATATCATACTCCTTTTCAGGTTAGAATCGGGGTTTTACAGAAGCTGGACCTCGTTGATGGTCAGCCTGAACCGGCAGTTCAGGTGCAGCGCGGCATGGCGGCACATCAGCATCTTGGTCAGGAAGATCTCGAAGTATTCCATGACCGAGCACACGCCGGTGTCTATCTCCAACTGCATGGTTATTATCTTCTGGTCCGGGTCTACCGCCAGTCCAGATCTGGTGACCGCATAATTGACCCGGTCCCGGATGGTGAAAGCGGCCATATCAGTCTTGCGGACCCTTGACCGGTGTACATCTGATTTGTCGGCCAGGATCAGTGCTGCGGCCACATTATTGACTGCTTTGCCGTCCGCATGTTCCTCGTGATTGCCGATAGCCCCCATGATAGTGGCAATTTCGCCCGGCTCCATGTCCAGGTCCAGGAGTATATAAAAAGCAAGCATGGCCCCGGACATACCATGTCCATACCTGGAAACCAGGTTCCCGATATCATGAAGATAGCCGGCTATGGCCCCCAATTCCGCCTCACGGCGCTCATACCCCAGTTTAGCAAGGATTTCATAAGTTAGTGACGATATCTTTTCGGCGTGTTGGAAATTGTGCTCCAGCGCTCCCATATTGCCGATGTATATATTGCCCAGCTGCAGGTAATCAGCTATGGCGGGATTATCTTTCAAGCTCAAAAAGTCTACCACTGGCTAAATCCATCCTCATCATTATTCGAGGGTCCTTATCACATCCCGGGCTTCCTGACCGGCCGCAGTGTGAGGTTCGATGCCCTCCAGGACCTGCCTGGCCTCGGCAAGATTGCCGCTGTTGATCAGTTCCTGAGCGTACTCCAGTTGCTGGTGGGCAGTTTTTTCGCTCTCCGCCACCGCGATTTTTTTCTGCATGGTGTCGCTCCTGCCCAGCTCATCCAGTTGTTGATATATGCTGATGGCTTCATCATATCTGCCTTCCGTGACCAGCACCGCGCCATTTCTGATTATGATGTTGGCCTGAATTCTTTGCGGGAGATGGACCAGTTGATACCCATATCCGCATATCACCAGCACCAGACCAACTGCGCAGAGATTCCATACCCATGAATAGCGGGGCTTTTTCACCATCAGGCCCAGCAGGGCGATAAAGGGAATCCCCAGCATAAAGGTCAGTTTCAGAAATTCACGGGTCGGCATATAGTATAACATGAGGAGTACCGCTATCGCCAGCGGCACTCTTATATAGGGATTGCGTTTTTTCTCCATGATGGAAGCATCCTCCTTGGGGACCGGAACGTTCTTCAGCGTATGGCCCGGCGGCCTATATCACTGCGGAAATGCATGTTTCGGAATTTCACCTTGGCAACTTCCCGGTATACTTTGTCGATAGCCTCCCTGGTATCGGCCCCGCAGCAGACCAACGCCAGGACTCGCCCCCCGTTGGTTACCAGGCGCCCATCCTTCCGGGCGGTTCCGGCATGAAAGACTATGGTTCCAGGCGTTAGACTGTCCAGCCCGGTGATCTCCTGGCCGTTTTCATAAGCCCCGGGATACCCACCTGAAGCCAGTACCACACATACACAGGCCCCGTCATTTATATCCACTTTTACCCCCTGCAGGTCGCCGGCAGCGGCAGCCTCCAGGACTGGCAGGAGGTCGCTCTTCAGCATCGGCATCAAGACCTGGGTCTCAGGATCCCCGAAACGGGCGTTGTATTCCAGTACTTTGGGGCCATCAGCCGTGATCATCAACCCGGCGTACAGCACCCCCTGGTAGGGACATCCCTCTGCTTCCATGGCTGCAATGGTAGGCCGGATGACCTGGTCCAGGATCTGCTCATGCAGCCCAGGGGTGTATATCGGCGGATTGGTATAGGCCCCCATTCCGCCGGTGTTGGGCCCCTGGTCTCCGTCGAAGACCCGCTTGTGGTCCTGGGCTGAGAGCAAGGGCACGAAACTGCGTCCATCACTGATGGCGAAAAAGCTCAGTTCTTCGCCGCGCAGGCATTCCTCCACCACCACCTGGTCCCCGGAGGACCCGAAATTTTTGTCCTGCATGATGGCGTCCAAAGCCGCTTCGGCTTCTGCTTGATCAGCAGCCACCACCACCCCTTTGCCGGCCGCCAGGCCGTCAGCTTTTATCACTACCGCCTGGCCGGCATCCGTAAAGGTACGGGCATACGTCTTGGCCGCATCGATGTCCGTAAAGACCTGGTAGAGGGCTGTGGGGATGCCATATTTGCTGAACAGGTTTTTGGCAAAGACCTTGCTCCCCTCCAACCGGGCAGCGGCCGCTGTAGGCCCAAATATGGCCAGTCCGGCGGACTGGAAGCGATCCACAATCCCTTGTACCAGCGGGATCTCCGGTCCCACCACGGTCAAATCGATAGCCTCGCGCAGTGCAAAATCGA
This sequence comes from Syntrophomonadaceae bacterium, assembly GCA_012798055.1. Taxonomy (GTDB): domain Bacteria; phylum Bacillota; class Syntrophomonadia; order Syntrophomonadales; family Syntrophomonadaceae; genus PHAA01. The sequence continues at coordinate 8,494 of JAAZOA010000058.1, forward strand.
GCAAGCCTTCGATATCAGAGACTGCTATGGCCAGGCATTCAGCCTGGTCTGCCATCCCTGGATTCCCGGGCGCAGCGAATATCTTGGCAACCAGCGG
>JAAZOA010000059.1 GCA_012798055.1 Syntrophomonadaceae bacterium
ATACCTTCGGCCACCGGGGACTGGGAACTCCCGGCATTATGCAGGAGCTAGGCAGCAAGTTGGGTTTTGATGTGAATATAATCCCGCCGGTGGAATTCAAGGGCGAGCCTATTTCCAGCAGCCTGGTCCGCAAAGCACTGGAAGAGGGGGACATAGACACCGCCCACAGTCTGCTGGGGTATTATCCCATCCTGGACGGAGTAGTTGTGGAAGGGGAACACCGCGGCAAACAGCTGGGCTTCCCTACCGCCAATGTAGGCGTGGAAGGGCTGTTCCACGTACCCGCCAAGGGCGTGTATGCAGCTAGAGCCAGGGTAGGTACAAACCAGTATCACTGTGTAGTGAATATTGGCAGCAAACCTACATTTCACGAGGACTATCCAGTATCCATCGAAGCACATTTGATGGAATTCGATGGTGATATTTACGGTCAGGCTATAAGCTTGTCTTTTTTGGCCAAACTGCGGGATGAAAAACGCTTCGATTCCCTGCCGGACTTGGTCAACCAGATAGGCAGGGATCGGGATCAAGCCCTGGAAATATCGCGGTCACATGCTGCAGACCTTTAAAGCAAGCTCGCGTTTACTTTTGGGTGGGTCTGTGGTAAAATGTCTCTGTTGTAGGCAAGTCTGTGGCTGCAGGGGTAGAGATTGATTGGAGAGAGCGGCCAAGGTCTTGGATTTGGTTTAATGCAGTTAGGACCACGATCCTGTTCTGCTGGATTGGGCGGCAGGAAATCAGCAACCATTGGCTCAGGTTGGCGAAGTCACCGGCGTCAGTCTTGGTCAGTGGCGTTTATGAGTAAGGAGGTGAAAAGCTTGGCTCTGTCTTCGGAGAAAAAGCAGGAAATTATCAAGGCATTTCAGGTCCACGAGAATGATACCGGATCCCCTGAGGTGCAGATAGCTATTCTTACCGATAGAATAAACTATCTCAATGAACATCTGAAAGCGAATAAGAAGGACCACCATTCCAGAAGAGGACTGTTGAAAATGGTCGGACAAAGGCGGTCACTATTAGACTATCTGAAGAATAACGATTTTGACCGTTATCGCAACATCGTTACTCGGTTAGGTTTACGCAGGTAAAGAGCGGGATGCCGCTCTTTAACTTTATACAGGTAAGGTGAAAGGAGGATTTTCACATCTTGCACAAATACCAAATTGAAGTCGCCGGCAGACCACTGGTTGTCGAAGTCGGCCAGGTTGCCAAACAGGCCAATGGATCGGCCTTGGTCAGATATGGGGATACAGTAGTCCTGGTTACTGCTACTGCGTCCAGTCCCCGGGAAGGCCTTGATTTTTTCCCTTTGACAGTTGAATACGAAGAAAAACAATACGCTATAGGCCGTATACCCGGAGGTTTTATCAAGAGAGAGGGCAGAGCTACGGAAAATGCTACCCTTTCAGCCCGTCAGATCGACCGGCCGATCAGGCCTCTATTCCCCAAGGGCTTTAAGAACGATCTGCAGATCGTTGCCACCATCCTTTCGGTGGACAAGGACAACTCGCCGGATATCACCTCTATCCTCGGAGCTTCTGTGGCCCTGGGTGTGTCCGACATCCCTTTCGCCGGACCTGTAGCAGCTGTCATCGTAGGTCTGGTGGATGGCCAGTTGATCATCAACCCTACCATCGAACAGCACCATGACAGTGATCTGCACCTGGTCGTAGCCGGCACCAGAGAAGCCATCATGATGGTGGAGGGACATGCCAATGAAGTCCCCGAAAACATTATGCTGGATGCCATATTCTTTGCCCATGAAGAGATCAAGCGCCTGGTGGCGTTCCAGGAACCGATATATGCAGAGCTAAGCAAGCCCAAGATGGAAGTAGCGGCGGTGCCGATAGATGAAGAGATGGCTGCTGCAGTCAGGGCCTTCGGCCAATCACGGCTGGAGGAAGCAGTAAAGAACCCGGACAAAAAATCCCGCGAGGCCCATATGGACGAGGCTCGTGCAGCTATTCTGGCTCATTTCAAGGAGGTCTATCCCGAGCAGGACAAAAATATCGCCTCAATAGTGGATAAGCAGATGAAAGAGATTGTCCGCCACATGATCCTGGAGGATGGCGACCGGGTCGATGGCAGAAAACTGGATGAAATCAGACCGATCGCCTGTGAAGTCGGTTTCCTGCCCAGACCTCATGGTTCCGGCCTGTTCACCCGCGGACAGACTCAGGTCTTGTCGGTGGTGACCCTGGGACCGCTGCGGGAGAACCAGTTGCTGGATGGATTGACTATTGCCGAGAGCAAAAGATATATTCACCACTATAATTTTCCTCCTTACAGCGTAGGTGAGACCAAACCCATGCGGGGACCGAGCCGCAGGGATAGCGGTCATGGAGCCCTGGCAGAGCGGGCCCTGCTGGCAGTAGTGCCCAGCGAAGAAGAGTTCCCCTATACTATTAGGGTGGTCTCTGAGGTATTGGAATCCAATGGATCCAGTTCCATGGGCAGTGTGTGCGGCAGCACCATGGCTTTGATGCATGCCGGAGTACCCATCAAAGCCCCTGTATCGGGTATAGCCATGGGCCTGGTGAAGGGTGAAGACAAATTTGCCATACTGGCTGATATCCAGGGCATTGAGGACGCACTGGGCGACATGGACTTCAAATTGGCTGGTACCGCCAAGGGTGTGACCGCATTGCAGATGGATATCAAGATTTTCGGTGTAGACCGGGAGATAGTCTCTGCTGCGCTGGCCAAGGCCAAAGAAGGGCGGATGTTTATCATGGACAAGATGCTGGAGGCTATCGACAAGCCCAACCAGGAACTGTCGCCCTATGCTCCGCAGATGATCCGCATGCAGATCAATCCTGACAAGATCCGGGAAGTAATCGGTCCCGGCGGAAAGATTATCCACAAGATAGTGGCCGAAAGCGGTGCCAAGATCGATATTGAAGATGACGGCAGCCTTTTCATCATCGCCACTGATGAAGAAAGCGGCAAAAAGGCCCGATCCCTGATCGAAGCCATCTTGGCAGAGGTTGAGGTAGGACGAATCTATACCGGTACGGTCAAGCGCATCATGGACTTCGGAGCTTTTGTGGAGATTATACCAGGGGTGCTGGGATCCAGCGGTAAAGAGGGCCTGGTTCACATCTCCCAGCTGGATGAAGCGAGGGTCAACAAGGTCGAAGATGTGGTCAAAATCGGGGACAAGATAGAAGTGAAAGTCACCGAGATCGATCGCCAAGGCCGGGTCAACCTGTCCCGCAAAGCAGTGCTGCGCGAGGCAAAAGCAGCCGGAACTCCCGCTGGGCATTAAGGACGAACATAAATAAACTGGGTGTTCTCGGTTTATTTGTGTCCCTGCCAGACCGGATCCGATCAAAAAAAGAAAAACCAATATCAGTGCTCACTGCCGAGAAATTATCGATTCGAACCAGCTTAGGTAGTGGGTATTGTTTTTTACCCGTCCTCTACTATCGGCATTTAGATCGAGGGAGACGATCCCTATCGGACGGATGAATCATAATCGGCAAAAGGGTAATGGAGGTAAAAGTGTGATAAACAGCTGGGAATGCAGCAATGGAGCCAAATTAGTGGTGGAAGACATAGATTATTTGAGATCGGCAGCCGTAGGGGTGTATATAAAGGTAGGCTCAAGACATGAAAATCCTGGTCTGATGGGCGCCAGTCACCTGATCGAACATATGCTGTTCAAAGGCACCCCCAGTCTCACCGCCTGCGATATTGCGGAAAAACTTGAAGGCATGGGGGGACAGCTCAATGCCTATACAGGTAAGGAGTATACTTGCGTCTATGCCCGGACCCTGGATGAAGATATATTTGAAGCCATGGATATTGTCTTCGATATGCTGTTCAATTCGTGCATGTCCCCCCAGGACTTGGACACCGAACGAGAAGTGGTTATGGAAGAGATCAACACCTATGAAGATACTCCGGACGAATTGATCCACGATGTCTTTGCCCGCCAGTACTGGGCAGGCCATCCCATGGGCAACCCCATCCTGGGCTCGCTGGAGTCTGTCGGGAACATGGACAGGGAGGCAATGATCACCTATTATCGCAGTTGCTATGTGCCAGCCAATATGGTGATTGCGGTAGCCGGCAACGTTGATAACCTAAAGGTCAGGGACTACCTGGAGGACAAGTTGAAGGACCGGAACGGTTCGGTTTGTGGATTAGCAGACACAAAACCGGTGGAGAATTCGCCATTTATAACCCTGGTGCCTAAGGAAGTCGAGCAAATCCAAATCTGTTTGGGAGTACCCGGGTTGTCTTATCTTGATGACGAGCGTTATACCCAGACCGTATTGAACAGCATACTGGGGGCTGGGATGAGTTCGCGCTTGTTTCAGAAATTGAGGGAAGAACTGGGTCTGGCCTATTCAGTATATTCCTATCCGGCCACATATTCAGATACTGGATTGTTTAGCATGTATATAGGCACCAGCAGATCAAAAGTTGCACAGTTTTGTGCTGTGCTGAATGAGGAGATCGAGCGCTTTGTGGTTCAAGGCGTAACCGCAGATGAAATCCTCCGCACCCAGAAGCTGACCAAATCAAGCATTGCTATGAGTTTGGAGAGTGCCATGAACCGTATGACCAGGTTGGGGAAAAGCATGATGATGTATGACCGGATCATTTCCCCTGAAGAGGTGATCGCCAAGATCAGCCAGGTGACTCCGGAGATGGTGCAGGAATTGGCCGCAAGGCTTCTGCGCCCGGAATTGTTTGCCATTGCGGCTATTGGCGATGAACGAGCATTGCCGCTGGTCGAGACAGAGTACAAGAAATGGTGGGGGCACAAGTGATGAGAGTATTGGTAACCCGCATCCATTCCCATGATTTGCCCCTTCCTCAGTTCATGACTCCGGGGGCTGCAGGCATGGATATTTTTGCTGCTAACCGTGAGGATGTGATCCTGCCAGCGGGAGGCCGGGCTTTGATCCCTACCGGAATAGCGATCGCCCTACCTGCCAATTGCGAAGCCCAGATCAGGCCCCGCAGCGGCCTGGCATTGAAGCATGGTCTGACCCTGCTCAACACCCCGGGGACTATCGATTCCGATTACCGTGGTGAGATCAAGCTGATCGTAATAAACCTGGGGGAAGAGGACTATATCCTCAAGCGGGGGGAGCGCATTGCGCAGATGGTATTTGCCCAGGTATTTCACCCTGAGATCGTAGAAGTTGAGTCCCTGGACCAGACCGACCGGGGTGCAGGCGGTTTTGGACACACCGGTAAATAGCTTTTAGAGGCTGGATATGATCCGCCCCGGACTTGTTTGCTGGAGGGACGCAGACGGCCCATTATCAGCCGGTGGTGCTCCCAGGGCTCTTCTTATTCCCGGGATTCATAGTGGCCTGGAAGTGGAACTTGTATTGATAATTGGGCTACAATGGTATAAGATAGTTAAAATTTACGAGGAGGCCAAAAAACATGACTGATAGGTTCAGCAAAGAGGGTCTGACCTTCGATGATGTGCTGCTGATTCCAGGCCATTCTGAGGTTTTGCCTCATCAAGTCGACATATCGACCCGCCTAACCCGCAATATCCGCCTGGAGACGCCCATCATGAGCGCTGGGATGGATACGGTCACTGAGACCAGGATGGCTATCGCCATGGCCCGTGAAGGCGGAATCGGCATCATTCATAAAAATATGAGCATTGAGGATCAAGCCAGGATGATCGACCGGGTAAAACGTTCCGAACACGGTATTATTTCCGATCCTTTCTTCTTGTCACCGGACCATAAGGTGAAGGATGCCTTAGGCATCATGGAACATTACCATATTTCGGGGGTGCCGATTACCGAAGGCAGAAAACTGGTGGGTATCCTAACCAACCGGGACCTGCGTTTTGAGACTGATTTCGAACAGCCGATCAAAAATATCATGACCAGCGAGAACCTGGTTACCGCACCGGTGGGAACTACAATGGAACAGGCCATGCAGTTACTGCGCAAATACAAAATCGAGAAATTGCCCCTGGTCGATGAGAACTACAATCTGACCGGGCTGATCACAATAAAAGACATCGAAAAGACCCAGAAATACCCCAATGCTGCCAAGGATAAAGGCGGTCGCCTCATTGTGGGGGCAGCAGTCGGAACTGCCCGCGATACCATGGAGAGGGTTGAAGCCCTCAAGAATGCCTCAGTGGACGTAATCGTGGTGGATACAGCCCATGGCCATTCCGAAGGGGTTATACAGATGGTGGCCCTTATTAAGAAGAGGTATCCGGAGTTGGAATTGATCGCCGGAAACGTGGCTACAGGAGAGGCCACTGAGGCACTGATAAAAGCAGGCGCCGACGCCATCAAGGTAGGAATAGGGGCAGGCTCTATCTGCACCACCCGGGTAGTGGCCGGCATTGGAGTACCGCAAATAACAGCAGTTATTGACAGTGCCAGGATAGCCAGGAAATATAATATCCCCATTATTTCTGACGGGGGCATCAAATACTCCGGAGACATCGTCAAAGCCATCGCTGCTGGTGCGGATGTGGTCATGCTAGGGAATCTATTGGCGGGCACCGATGAAAGTCCAGGAGAAGAAGTGATCTTACAGGGGCGCCGCTTTAAGGTGTACAGAGGCATGGGTTCGATGGGAGCAATGGTGGAAGGCAGCAGTGATCGCTATTTCCAGGAAGATGCGCAGAAATTGGTGCCCGAGGGTATAGAAGGACGCACGCCCTATAAGGGATCGGTATCTGAGAGCATTTTCCAGCTGGTAGGAGGACTGCGGGCAGGCATGGGATACTGCGGAGTGGTCAATATCGATGAGCTTAAGGACAACACACAATTCATCAGGATAACCAATGCGGGATTGACCGAGAGCCATCCCCACGACGTTTTTATTTCCAAAGAGGCGCCCAATTACCAGGTGTTGTAAAAATGGCAGTCTATGCGATTCGCCTGGCCCTGGCCTTCGTCGTGGGATTCGTGGTGGGCATAGTTAGTGCCCGCGATGACAGGAACAAATCGAGCCGCGACTTTGCTTTGATTTGCCTGTGTTCAGCCTTGATCTCCATCATGGCCGGCGGAGTGATTGAAAGCATGGACATCCCACTGGTAGGAGATCCGCTGCGCTTGCCGGCGCAGATCATTTCGGCGTTGGGATTCCTCGGCACCGGTATGATGTGGGTCAGCCGGGAAAACCGGGTGCAAGGCATCACCAGGGCAGCTTCACTGTGGCTGACGGCCATATTGGGACTGCTGATCGGGGCAGGTCTCTTCGAAACCAGCCTGATAGGCTTGATTTTCCTGGTGTTGATTTACCTGATTTCACCCCCTATTGAAAGGTACCTGATAAATTTCCGCAGGTGGTTGATGCGCCATCGGGGGACAAAGACGGGCTAGAAGAAAGCTGGATTTAGCATAGCCAAATCCAATAGGATTTTGTTGCAAGGAGCTTGTCAGGGGATGGTTATTACCCGGCAAGCTTTAAAAATAGCCAGGAGGAAACCATAGATGAGATATGAGGGAAATGTATTCCGGCCTCCCAGTGAGGCCAGGAGTTATATACTGCAATGCACGGTGGGTTGTTCCCACAACCGCTGTACATTCTGCTCCATGTACAAAGATAAAAAATACCGGGTCAGGAGCCTGGATGAAATCAAGGCCGACATTGGTATGGCCCGCTTGTATTACGGGGATTTGGTTAAGGTATTCTTGGCCGATGGTGATGCTCTGGCCATGCCCACCGCCGATTTGCTGGAAATATTGTCCTGTCTTTATCAGACTTTCAGCAGTCTGAAACACGTGGGCATATATGCCAGCCCGGACAGCATACTGGACAAGGATTCGAGCGAATTGCAGGCCCTGAAAAACGCTGGCTTGACTATTGCCTACCTGGGGGTGGAAACCGGAGACGAAGCTCTCTTGGCCGATATACGCAAGGGTGTGAGCTATGCCGAAATG
>JAAZOA010000060.1 GCA_012798055.1 Syntrophomonadaceae bacterium
TATCCCAGCTTGGAACTTGCCCGGGCTGCCTGGGCAAGTTCCAAGCTGGGATATCCGTTCAAGACCGAACCGTCCCTGAAAGCCGTATCTGCTCCCAGCAGAACCATATCTGCTCCTTCCAGGGCTGCCTCTGTCTTTACGTCAGCCACTACCTGGCAGGCTTCTCCACAGGTTCTGAGCCGTTGGGCCGTCCTTTCCCCGTAATCGATGGGGCCCAATCGAGAGGGAGTTATGCGCACCTGCAGCCGTTTTCCCCCGGCACAAGCCTTCTGGACCGCCTCGATCAAAGTCGAACTGTAGCTGCAGGTTACGATTATGGCCCCGGGCTGGATAGCCATGGCGACATTGATTATGCTCCGTTCCTTGCTGGTGATCAGCTCCTGCTGCAGTTCATCCAGGCAGGTTTCGTAACTTCTCTGGAGCATCTTAACCGACATCCCGCCGGTGGATATTTCGTTGATCTTGTATCTGAATCTCAGTACCGTATTTTTGATCGCAGCCATAGCCGGGCGGCACTCTGCCAGGGCAGCGGCCACTTCCTGCATCTCTGCCGCCAGATGATCCCAATCCTGGGCCTGACTTGACCTGATGGCGCTGCGGATAATCTCCAGAGCCCGGGCAGCCAGCTCACTGGCCCCGCTTTCACGGTCTGACGCCAGTGCAGTTATCATCCCCTGTACCGTTTTCATTTAACCTTCTCCCAGGCGGTATAGAGTCCCGGCACGGTGGGATAGCGCTTGATCTCTTCCGGCTCTACCCATTTGTATTCGAGGTTTTCCCAGTCTAGCCTGATCTTGCCCGCTTCCTCCAGGGCGAATCTGAAGGGATGGATGAACCAGCGCCGGTCCAGGTCAGGGTCCTCGATGACCAGTACTTCGCCCTGTTTAACCAGCAACACATCCTGCCCGGTCAAACCCACCTCTTCGCCGAGCTCTTCCCAGGCCTGCTCCAAATCATTGTGCTGGGGCTCAATATATCCGCTTATGCCTGACCACCTCTGCTGGTAGGTACTGACCTGGTCGCTTCTCCTCACGATCAAAATCCGGCCGCTGTTCTCAATAAAACAGGTCACCACATGGCTTTCTTGCATGGTTGATCCCCTCCTCTTCCCATGTCCGTGGCCGCAAATAACTGCGCCGCTCCGCCTAAAGATCTTCCGTGTGTGCCTTGCCCCGGGCTATGGAGGCAAATATGCCCAGGACGCATAGTACCGTAAATATAGTGAACGCTGTCCGCATGGTCAGCAGAAGCAAATTGCGGTCAACCTGGGCCAGAAGTACATCGCCGACATAGGCTGCCAGGATCAAAGTGACAATGGCCATGCTGAAAACCTGCTCCACCAAAAAAACCTGCTATGCTCAATTATACTGCAATTATGGAAGGCCCAATATACAATTAAATCATAGGGATGGAGAAGGGGTAGTATAAGCAAGCCGACCTTCATGTTCCAGGACTAGAGTGCGGAGCGGAGCAATAAGGGGGGTTTTCGGCGAGAATTTGGACGGGCATCTTTATATTCTCGTTTATGTTGGCTGCCCGGAAATGTCCGGTTGCGTCAGCTCAGCATTACAACTCGTCTGCGGTGGTCTTGAACGATATGCATCTGTAAACCAGAGGCAGGTCCGCAGATGGCCGTTTGCCGGAATCGATCCGGACCAGTACTACTGCATCTCCAACCTGGGTCTTACCGTGTATCTCCAGCAATATGACATTATGCCTTACGCAGCCGGCATTCAGGAATTTACCGTGGGATGGGCTGAACTCAAGAATCTGCTTAAGGATCCAGAAATAATTAGATGAGCACAGCGGGCTGCGCTCATCCTGATTTCTTGTATGTTTTTACCCGGCATCCTGTTCGATTCCCGGCCAGCAGCTCAAGCCCTAACCTAAACCGCGAAGACGTGGTTGCCTATCGAACTGGTCACGGTGCGGGTACGCACCCATCTGCTGGTGGCAATAGCCGGATTCCAGTAGTAGAGGGCACCATTGGTGGGATCCCATCCGTTCAGGGCTGCGCGTGCGGCCTCATAACTGGCTTCATTGGGCTGCATATAGTATTGCCCGTCTCTTACCGCCGTGAAAGCATTGCGCTGGAAGATGACATCGCGGATATTGCTTCCGAATTGGCCTGACTCGACCCGGTTCAAGACCACCGCTGCCACGGCTACCTGGCCTTCGAATGATTCGCCCCTGGCCTCACCGTAGACCGTTCGAGCCAGAGACTCCAAATCCTGGCTGGAACATAACAATAAGGCGCGGGATCTGCCGCCCCTGGATGGATTGCTGTTGGAGCGGTAATCAGACTCGGCAGGACCGGGAAGTTCGTCAGGCTCTTTCATAACCACAATCCCGCCCGGAGTCAAACGGTAACGGGCTTGTATATCCTTGACCGCGTTGATGGTCTGGCTGCCAACCACCTGATCGATATTTTCCAGGTATGAATTGAGCGTGGCCACATAAGTAGATCCTTGCTGCCCACCAAGTTGCCCCACCGGCGGGTTTTGGATCGGGACCTCTGCCCCCTGGTCGGCGGCTTCTACTGCCAACCCGGGGATAACGTTCACGAAGAAAAATACTGTGGCGAGCAGAAGCATGCTTCTAATGAGCTGTCGAATAATATCTCCCTCCTTTAACCTTTGCTGGTGGTCTCTGGCCGGGCTAAAGCCAGCACAAATAGTCACACACCCGGGAGACTATCCCTCTCGGGACAGAATAAGGTGGGTTTTATAAGTTTACCCAGATGTGCTCCCTATTTTCAAGTTAAAGCAGACGAGGATATCATCGGTGAGGATGAAAAATCATGAGCAAGGATGATCATTCTACCTCTTTCTCATTTCAGCTCCGGTCACTCACTCTTGACATGGATGAAAATAACAGTATGTCTCCTGGCTCTTGAGATCTGATTCGACCCACAACTCTTTTCCAGTATCGCTGACATCTACCACCTGGATGACTTTTTGCCATTTTTCGTAATCGGGCAGATAAGTGGTGAAACGATTGGCTGCTGAATCGAAATAATCCCGTTTGAACTCCACCCTCTCCTGCCCCGGGAAGAGTGCCACATAGAAAATCCTGGTCTCCACCAGATCTTGAAAGAAGTGGGTTCCAAACGAGAGTTCCGGCATGAATCCTGTTTCTTCCTGGGCAATCTCCACCAGGACCGCGGAA
>JAAZOA010000061.1 GCA_012798055.1 Syntrophomonadaceae bacterium
ATGTCCTCAGTTTCAGCAGTTAAACTATCTGCGTTTGTGTGCTAAATCCGGAAATTATTTTCCGATAAAAAGTGCAGAGTCTATACCACATCTTTAGGGCAGTAACCGTTGCTTTGCCCACCACACTCTGTCCGGCAATTATATTGTAATTAGTCCGCCTCTGTCCGCCAAATTTCATTTTGAAGCGATCGATACCGCTTGGTTCATCAAAGCTTTGAACCCCTCCCCAGTCGTAGACGGACAGACCCTTCTTCCTGAAGTGGAGCAGGTCTTTATAATGCAAATATGTGTTGGCTTTAACCACAATATGGCGATCCGGACCATTTTCACGGTAATTGGAAACCGAATACAGACCCCTGGCAAATTGGTCGGAAATAATATAAGAATGAAAGGCTATGTTTTTTCCGCCAAATGAAGCCACTGATACAATCAGCATATCGGCCTCTATATACTTCTTCACCAGATCATGATTGAAAATGGCCTGAATACCTTTTTGTTCATACACCTTGTCATGGCTGCTGCCGAATTCCTTGAGGAGGTTTTCTTTATTCCGTAATTCCCGGGAACTATAAACAATGGCAGTGATGCCATCCTGCTCCGCCTGTTTGACCATCTGTCTGCATTTGCGGGAGATACTTCTTGATAACGCTTCTTCGCTTCTATTCAGGTCTGAAATCAGTGTTCTATGGGGCAAGATCACAGCGGGTCCAGTCTCTATTCTGTCGATCGGGGAGTCATGGATGTAGAAGATATCGGTTTTAATCGCGGGTAACTTGTCGGTTTCTTCCATAAACCACACATGGGTGATGCTAATGCCTTTCTTTTTGTAAGTCGTGGTCAGCATCCGGTTTTTCCCCTGTCGCCCAGAATATTTTGCAGAGTATTAGCCTTCTATACATAAATACGTATATTGTTTCTCCAGTTCAACCGCCGATAACCCGTTATTTAGTCATCACCAGCAGCGGCAAGGTAAAATGCGGCCATTTTTTGAGCCAGGTTTTCGATGTCGAAGCCGCTCTTTACAAAATATTCACCCCAATCATCTCTCCTGGCCAGATTCTTCCTTGCCAGAATCTTTTGGGCCCATATCTCTGGTCCGGCAGACAGCGGGACTTGTTCAACCAGAGGTGTTATGCATACTTCATCGGTGATGCTGTCCGAAATAAGGCATGGCAGACCAGCCGCTTGGGCTTCTATGACCGCTACCGGCATTCCTTCGTAGAGGGAGGGGAATACAAAGACATCCCCGGCCTGGAGGAACAGGTCAACATCTGGACGCGAACCGGTAACAGACAAACCGTTACCCACGCCAAGGCGGTCTGCCTGGTCTAATATCTTTTTCCAATCTCCCCCGCCGATTAAAACCAGCTGGGCAGAGGGGTCATGTGCTCTCACACGGGCAAATACCTCAAGCAAAAACGGATGGTTCTTTTCAAACCTGCAATTTCCCACATGCATCAAGACAAATTTATTTTCCAGGTCATGCTCCTTACGCATCTCCCGGCGCGCATCGGGGTTGAAAGCGAATTTGCGATAGTCTATGGAGTTGGCCCATATCTGAACCACTTTATCTTTTTCTGCCTTCTTGCCGTAAAGCCAGATCCCCGCCTGGCGGGAAACCGCAAAGCGATGGGTTGCGTAGCGGTTGACCGGCAACTTTATGATATTTTTTACCAGATTAGTCAAACCGCCCGATCTGAGGGCGGTATGCGAGTGGGCGATGCGCACCGGGACTCCCGCTTTTTGGGCACTGCGTAGCAACAGCCCGCACCATGCGTTCATATGGGCATGTACTATCTTGTACTCGGGGTGCTGGCGCAGGAATTCGACCAGATCGACATGGCTTCTCAGCCAACTGACCGGCGTAAGCGGGGGGTTGTAATAAATTTTGCCGCCCAGGGACATTACCTCGCGATCGAGATGCCCCGGATCCAAGCGAAAGGTATAGAAATCGAACTGCACCTCGGATCTGTCCACATGCCGGTATATTTCAATCAGCAGGTTTTCAATCCCGGCCCGGTTCATCTTTGTTACCACTTGCAAGACTCTGATAGGCAATAGCTTCACCTGTCTCAATCGTTAATCGCCAAAACTAGCAGACCGGTCCATATCTGTGGGAAGATATCTGCATCCGACAAGGCGCGCCCTTCAGCAAAGATTCCCCCGATACCAGTCTATGGCCAATTTCAAACCACCGGCAAAATCAAATTCCGGGTCATAATTGAGCCATTCCCTGGCCTTGGTAATGTCGGCATTGCTGTGCTTTATGTCTCCCGGGCGGTCGGGTGCGAATTCAGGCTCGATTTCTTTGTGCAAAGCCCGGCATAATTCATAATAAACATCCAGTAAAAATTCTTGGGCTCCATTGGCAATGTTATAAGACTGGCCAGCAGCCTCACTGGATGCCTGGCATGCTTTCAGGTTAGCTTCCACTACATTATCTACATAGGTGAAATCGCGACTTTGTCTGCCATCTCCGTGGATTGTAGGCGTCTCGCCGCGCAGTAGTTGAGCGACGAATTTCGGGATCACTGCCGCATAAGGACCATTGGGGTCCTGCCTTCGACCAAATACGTTGAAGTACCTTAAGCCGTATGTCTCAAGTCCATACAGCTCACTATACAGACGCCCGTACTCTTCATTGACCCGCTTGGTCAGGGCGTAGGGGGAGAGCAGCCGCCCCTCCCTGCCCTCGGTTTTGGGCAGGGCCGGGTCATCCCCATAGACCGCCGAACTTGATGCATAGACGAATTTCTTGATCCCCGCCTGGCGGGCCGCTTCCATCATATTCAAGGTTCCTTTGCTATTGATTTCCTCATACAGCAGCGGCATCTCTATGCTGCGGGGCACTGATCCCCAGGCCGCTTGGTGCAGTACAAAGTCCGCCCCGGTGCATGCTTCCAAACAGGTGTCCAGATTGCGGATATCCCCTTCTATGACAGTCAGTCTGGGATTGTCCTGGAAAGTGGCCAGATTTTCTCTCTTGCCGGTGGAAAAATCGTCCAGGCAGCGCACCGTATAGCCCATGTCCAATATGGCTTCGCACAAATTGGATCCGATAAAGCCTGCTCCACCAGTAACCAAGAACACTGTGCCGGGAGCAAAAGACAGATGTTTATAGCCCATATTATAACCTCCAGTAATAATACCCCGCGTCTTCAACCGCCCGGCGGTTGAAGACGCCTTTTATGTCCAGGATAACCCTGCGGTTATTGGCGACTTTTTTGAACATGCGCTCAATATCGGCCAGCTCAATCCGGTTGAATTCCGAGTGGGCCACAGCTATGACCAACGCATCCAAATCTTTTAACTCCTCCACCTCAACAAAACCGATGCCGTACTCATGCCAAGCCTCGGCTTGATCAGCCACCGGGTCGGCTATTAAGGGTTCAATACCGTACTCACCAAGTTCGCGCACAATATCTATGACCCTCGTATTACGCGTATCAGGGCAATCCTCTTTGAAGGTGAAACCCAATATCCCTACCCGAGCGTGCTTAATAGGGATGTCAGCTTTGGCCAAACCTTTGATGATGTTCTCAGTCACATATTTGCCCATATCATCATTGATACGTCGACCTGAAAGTATTATCTGGGAATGATACCCTATCTGTTCGGCTTTATAGGTCAGGTAATAGGGGTCCACTCCTATGCAGTGCCCCCCCACCAAACCAGGTACGAATTTCAGGAAATTCCATTTGGTCCCAGCTGCCGCCAGCACGGACTGGGTGTCTATGCCCATCTTATTGAAGATTATGGACAGTTCATTCATGAAGGCTATATTTATATCCCTCTGGCTATTTTCAATGACCTTCGCGGCTTCAGCCACCTTGATACTCTCAGCTCTGTAGATTCCGGCTTCGACCACCAACCCGTAAACCTTGGCAATGATATCGAGACTCTCTTCATCCATAGCCGAAACCACTTTTACAATCGTCTCCAGTCGATGGATGCTGTCCCCGGGATTGATCCGCTCCGGCGAATACCCTACCTTGAAGTCCCTACCGCATTTCAATCCTGATTCTTTTTCCAAAATCGGCACACATATGTCTTCAGTAACCCCAGGATAGACCGTGGATTCATAGACGATAATGCAACCTGGGGTCAAATTCCGGCCCACGATGCGGCTAGCGGATTCCACTGGCGACAGGTCGGGGGTCTTATCAGGCTTGATGGGTGTCGGTACCGCTACGATATGAAATTTGGCTTCCCGCAGTCTCGCTTCATCACTGGTGAAATCTACGGTACAGCTCCTGATGGCCGCGTCCCCAACCTCCCTGGTAGGGTCGATGCCTTGGCGATATAGGTTGACTTTGTCGGCATTGATATCGAATCCTATCACCCGGGCTTTTCTGGAAAAGGCAACGGCTATCGGCATACCCACATATCCCAGGCCAACCAGGGAAATCATCTCTTCCCTTGCTGCAATTCTCTCGAATAAGTCCATTTGATCTTTTCCTTCCAATTATATTAGTCGGGTTTAGTCACGATTATATAGGTCCCGGGTATAGACTTTTTCCTCCACATCCCTCAATTCTTCGGCCATTCGGTTAGAGACAATCACATCGGAAAGCATCTTGAATTGTTCGAGGTCTTTAATGACCCGGGAATTGAAGAACCTATCCTCCTGCAAAACCGGCTCGTATACTATCACTTCAATGCCTTTAGCTTTAATTCGTTTCATAATACCCTGAACCGAAGATGATCTGAAATTGTCAGAATCAGTTTTCATAGTCAACCTGTAGATCCCAACGATTGAAGGATTCATGGCTATGATCCTGTCCGCAATATGATCTTTCCGGGTTGAATTGGCTTCTACAATGGCATGGATGAGGTTGCTGGGAACATTCTCATAGTTGGCTCTAAGTTGCTTGGTGTCTTTAGGCAGGCAATAGCCTCCATAGCCGAATGAAGGATTGTTGTAATGATTTCCGATTCTGGGATCCAGTCCTACACCCTCGATGATCTGCCCGGTGTCCAAGCCTCGGAGTTCGGCATAGGTATCCAATTCATTGAAATAGGCTACCCTTAGGGCTAAATAGGTATTGGAAAACAGCTTCACCGCTTCTGCTTCCGTGGGATCAGTTAGAAGCACCGGTATATCTTTCTTGATGGCTCCTTCGATCAAGAGTTCAGCAAATTTTTGCGCCCGTTCCGATTTTTCGCCCACAATAATTCTGGATGGATAAAGATTGTCGTACAGTGCCTTCCCTTCCCGCAAGAATTCCGGTGAAAAGATTATGTTGTCAGTCGAAAACATCTCCTTGACTTTCTTCGTATAACCTACCGGCACAGTCGATTTGATCACAATGACAGTATCGGGATTTATAGCCAGGACATTGGCTATCACACTCTCCACTGTACGGGTGTTGAAGTAATTCTTCTCGGGATCGTAGTCGGTAGGTGTAGCAATGATTACGAAATCCGCATCCTTATATGCTTCGTAAATATCAGTCGTAGCCTTTAACATCAGTTTTCGATTGGAAAGAAAATCCTGCAATTCATGATCAACTATCGGCGACTCCCTATTGTTGATCATGTCTACTTTCGCCTTAATGATATCCAGAGCCAGCACTTCGTGGTGCTGCGCCAGTAATACAGCCAGAGATAAACCCACATATCCTGTTCCAGCTACAGTAATTTTCATGCCCTATACCTTCCTCATCTCACATACTAACTTGGCGGCAATCCAAATGCCGGTCGATTGCTTAGACAGGCGAAAATCAATAAAACCGGCTCCGCCGGTAACCAAACAAATGGTATTTTTCTTTTAAGGGTCTGAACCGAGATTTCATAATGTTTGGCTCTCCATATGAATTGCTTCTAGAAGCAGATCCTGGCAACCGCATCAAGCATAATAACCATAGTAACCCTTTGAATTCATTTTAACCTGATTCAGCACTACCCCGATGGTGCGGGCATTGGCCTTGGCCAAACTCTCCTGAGCCTGGCGGGCGTTGTCTATGCGTGTAGCTCCGGAACGCACCACCATTAAAGCCCCATCCACTTGGGAAGCGATTATGCTGGCATCTGTAACAGCCAGTATTGGAGGGGAGTCAATAAATATATAGTCATATTTTGATGCCATTTGGGCCCAGATTTTTCGGGTACGTTCGGAATTAAGGATTTCAGCCGGATTAGGGGGTATTGGGCCGCTGGTCAATACTTTCAGATTGTTCAGGGTCAAACCGTAGGCTGCATCTTCTACAGCGACATTGCTGAGCACACAGTTGGTGAAGCCGGTATTGTTGGGGATTTGGAAGATCTTGTGCTGGATAGGTTTGCGCAGGTCGCAGTCCACCAGCATTACGTTATATCCGGCCTGAGCAGTGACAACTGCCAGATTGGCTGCGATTGTTGACTTGCCATCCTTGGCCATTGCACTCGTTACCAGCACCGAACGGAAAGGTTTTTCCATCCCTGTAAATCCCAAATTGGTACGCAAGATACGATAGGCTTCAGCCATAGCCGATTTGGGGCTTTTAAACGCTACCAGGCCTACCTCTAAATTTCTTTCCTCTACTGGATGCCCTTTCTTGCTCAAAGAGATACCTCCCTATCAGTTTTGGCGAATGTTTTGATCGTTTTTCAAGGGGATGATGCCTAAAACCGGCAGTTCTAATGTGCGGTCCACATCTTCGGCGGTCTTTATTGTGTTGTCAAAATATTCCAGCAGGAATGCGAGGAAGATCGCCAGCATCATTCCTAATACCAGGGCTATTTCCACATTCAAAGTCTTGTTGGGCTTGATCGGCTCTACTGGTACCATAGCCGGGGAGATAACTACCACTGAAGAGAACATGTGCTCATCCATCAATTTCAGATATTGTTTGGAAAGGGTATTGGCTATCTGGGCTGCCAACACCGGATCTTCGTTTTTGACCTTGACTTGTATAAGATTTGAATCGGTTACTATCTTGGCATCGATCGTCTTGGAGAAATCCGCAATATTCTGATTGGGCAAATTGAGCTCTTTCAATACCCTTTCCATGACCACATCACTTTTAAGCTGTCCCAAATAGGTGTTCATTGTTAAAACCGGCATAGGCGCCATATTGGTCACAGTAGTGCCCTGGCCGTTCTGAGTCACCTGGCGGGTCACTGTAGTCTGCGTCTGGAGTTTATCTGATGCCACAGTCACCATAAGCAGAGTATTGGTCTGGTATATTGGGGATAAGACGAACTGGCTGATCAATCCGACCAATAAAACGCAGAACAGGGTAACAGCTAGACAAAGCCTGCGCCACTTATAAATGATTTTCATGAATCGGTGAAAGTCCATTTCGGTACTTCCCCTTAAGGTTTTCTGATTTCTATTGAATTCGGCCAATTCATTGTCTCCTCTCCGATTAGTGCCATCCAGCTGCCGGCCAAAATATAGCGCCCTGTCGGCCCACGTCACTCGCGTTTCCAGCACATAGGGGCGTAAATATGGTCATCCGAGGGCGGTACGCAGTCTCTGCAGATACTGCTTCCAAATCTGCATGGTCTTTTCAGTTTTGGGTTGGTTTATCCTTTTTCCATTGACGATACGTTCAGGATTATCATATGTGAGTTTGCAGGCTATGTCCATACCCCAGAAGTGCTCAATTTCCATAAACGCGTCATAGAAAACAGGCGCTCTCTTTCTGGCATCATGTCCATCGGATGCGACTATTTGAGCTGAACCGGTCTGCAGGAATAACAGCGCTTTTTTCTTAACCTCCCGCCCAAATCCGCCATTGATACTAGTTGTCGTGACCTGTGCCAGTATCCCGCGGTTCGCCCATTCATTGAGCAGAATCGGTTTTTGCATAAGAACGGCATTTCTTTCCGGGTGGGCGATTATGGGAGTGACTCCCTGAAGTTGAATATCATAGAAAATCTGGTCTGTATATTCCGGAATAATGGTGGCGGGTAATTCTACCAGTAAATAGTGCCCGTTATCGTTCATGGTTAATAACTCTCCTGCAGCCAGCCGTTTAGGGAGGTCCGGTTCCAAATAATATTCAGCTCCGGGCAGAATAGTCATTTTTATACCTGAATATTTTAGGCAGTAATTCAAGTTGGCCACATTTTTCAATATTTTTTCCCTGCTATTTTCGAAGACACCTTTTATCACATGGGGGGTTGCCACCAGAGATTTTACTCCATCCCTATAGGCGGCGCTGGCCATGGCCAGGGATTGCTCCAAGTCGCTGGCACCATCATCGACCCCGTGCAATATGTGGGTATGAATATCAATGAAATTCATAGACAATGCCTCCAACAAATTCAATCTCAAATCAAGCCCACATATCATTGCACTTGATCATAATAGTGCTTCTTTTATCGGACGGCTTTAATCGGTACAATTTTGGAAGAATTAGATTCTGACCGGTCACTTTTCTTATATTCGGGAATCCATTTATTAAACAAGGCCACAATAGCATCGCGGTTGTAATAGTATTCCCGCACCCATTGTTCTATGTTTTGGTTGATCCCTGCATAATCCTCGTCCACCTCTATCCGGGAAATGAAAATCCTTTCGTGGCGAGTTGAAGCCATCTCTTCCTTGCTAGAAAACAGCTCTTCGTAAAGCTTTTCGCCAGGTCTGATTCCGGAATAGACAATTTCTATATCCTGACCGGGCTCCAATCCATATAGCCTGATCAGATCACGTGCCATATCAGCAATCTTAACTGGTTCCCCCATATCCAGGACGAATATCTCTCCCCCCCGGGCGATGGCGCCGGCTTGAATAACTAATTCTACAGCTTCAGGGATGGTCATAAAATAACGGGACATCTCGGGATGGGTTACCGTTATGGGGCCACCTTTAGCTATTTGTTTCTCGAAGGTCGGAATAACGCTGCCTCTGCTGCCCAAAACATTGCCGAAACGCACAGCCGCATAGGTAGTCTCGGAATTACGGTTAATATCCTTGATAACCAGTTCCGCCAGTCTTTTGCTGGCTCCCATAACTGAGGTGGGATTGACAGCTTTGTCTGTAGAGATGAGAATAAATGTTTCCGCACCGTATTTGTCAGCCATTTCCGCAACGTTGTGAGCGCCCATCACATTATTGGTGAGGGCCGCCTCAGGATGCTTCTCCATCATAGGGACATGCTTGTAAGCCGCCGCATGGAAGATAACCTGGGGTTTGTAGGTGGCGAACACATTCTCCAAATGCTGACGGTTCTTTATGTCCAGCAGCTGCACCACCACCTTGGCG
>JAAZOA010000062.1 GCA_012798055.1 Syntrophomonadaceae bacterium
ATTTGCCACAACCGCCGTCAATGCGGCAGGAGCAGACGGATTGTTCTACAGCGGCAGCTTTGAGCAAGTTGGCATTCAGAGGATCGCAGTTTTAGCCACCTATGTTTATGCCGGTATCGCCACCTTCATTATCCTCAAAGTCCTGAGCCTGTTCGTGCCCCTGAGGGTATCGGACGAGGAGGAAGAAACCGGTTTGGATATCACCCAGCATGGTGAGGATGCTTACAGCTATGGGGACATGAGCACAATCACCGCATAATTGGCATAGATCAGGCCAAGCTTGGCCGAGAAGGGTCCAGGCAAGTATTTAGTATACTTGCCTGGACCTGGTTGTATTTCCGGGACAAAAGTATATTATGAAAACAGGAGCATAGTTATGGTATGACGGAGCAAAGTGGTTCCGAAACCAGTACCGGGTTTCGATTCACTTTGCTCTTATGTTTTTAGGAAGCGGGGAAAGGGGTAGAAGAATATGCGGGGATTTGAGCGGGCTTCAACCGGGATATCGGGATTGGATGCGATTTTGGACGGACTGCGTTGGGGAGACAATGTAGTCTGGCAAGTGGAAGACATCGAGGAATACCGAAAAATAACGCTGCCCTTTGTTCAGCAGGCCCTGGAACAAAACCTGACCATCGTGTACCTTCGTTTCGGGCAGCACGCGCCTATTCTCGCCCCCCATCCGAGGATCAAGGAATATCTCCTCGATGCCAACCAGGGCTTTGAATCCTTTTCTAGTCAGGTCCATACCATAGCCACTGACGAGGGTGAGGGCGTATGCTATGTTTTTGACAGCCTGTCCGACCTCCTCTCGGCCTGGGTGACTGACCTGATGATCGGTAATTTTTTCCGGGTAACCTGTCCCTATCTGTTCAAGCTGGACACGATTGCCTACTTTGCCTTGATCAAAAACCGCAATACCTATGCAACCATCGCCCGCATAAGAGAAACCACCCAGCTGCTCCTGGATCTCTTCAGGATCGAGGAGCAAATATACATTCACCCGCTGAAAGTGTGGAACCGTTATACCCCGACCATGTTTTTGCCCCATGTCCGCCAGGGAGACGATTTCGTCCCTATAACCAGCAGCACGGAGACCGCCGAGATATTTTCCCGGTTTCAGCAGCGGGGCCCGGGGAATGTAGAAAGGAAAATCGACAACTGGGACCGCATTTTTCTCAGTGCCCAGGAATTGCTTGAGGAGAGGAGCCCCTGGCCCGAATATGCCCTGCGGGAAGCGGCCATGGTCGACAAACTGTGCAGGATGCTCCTGGGCCGAGATGAACGGATGCTGGCCCTGGCCAGGCGGTATATTTCCCTGGAAGATCTGCTGGAGATACGCAGCCGCCTGGTGGGATCAGGCTATATCGGGGGCAAAGCAGTAGGGATGGTGCTGGCCCGGAAGATACTTGATTCAGACCTCAAAACCGATTGGTCAGGACACATGGAGCCTCACGATTCTTTCTACATCGGGTCTGATGTTTTCTACACCTACCTGGTGGAAAATCACTGCTGGGAGCTACGGCAGCAGCAAAAACTGCCGGAGCATTATTTCACCCTGGCCGAGCCTTTGCGGGAAAAAATACTGGATGGCTCCATGCCTGAAGTAGTGGGCGACCAATTTGCCCAAATGCTTGATTATTTCGGCCAGTCCCCCATCATTGTCCGCTCCAGCAGCCTTTTGGAAGACGGTTTCGGTAATGCTTTCGCCGGCAAATACGAGAGCGTCTTCTGTGTAAATCAGGGCAACCCCCAGGACCGTTTCATCAATTTCGAAATGGCAGTGAAGAGAATTTTCGCCAGCACCATGAACGAGGACGCCTTGGCCTACAGACTGCAGCGAGGCCTGGCTGACAGCGATGAACAGATGGCTTTGCTGGTGCAAAGGGATTCCGGATCACTGCGTTCCCACTACTTCTTCCCTGACCTGGCCGGAGTAGCCATGTCCCACAATCCCTATACCTGGCATGAAGACATGGATCCCCAGGCGGGTATGGTCCGCCTGGTTTTAGGCTTGGGCACCCGGGCCGTTGATCGGGTCGATGACGACTATCCCCGGGTGATTGCCCTGGATCGGCCCTCGCTGCGCCCCGACAACCATCCCGAGGACGTGAGCCGTTTCTCCCAGCACCGGGTAGACGTTCTGGACGTAAAACAGAATGAGTGGGCTACCGTGGATGTCTCAGCCCTGGCCCAGCACCGTAAGGAAATGCCCTGGTGGCACAAGGTAGCCCAGCCGGATTATGAGACCATGCACCGCTGGCGGCAGATGGGACGGACTGCACCGGAGGCCTGGATCGTGAATTTCGAGGAATTGCTCCAAGGCGAGTTCCCGGGACTGGTCAGAACCATGCTGCAGACTGTGGAAAAAGCTTATGCGTACCCGGTCGACACCGAGTTTACAGTGAATTTCGACAATCGCCAGAACCTGCGCATTAACCTGCTCCAGTGTCGGCCGCTACAGACTGCCCTCACCGCAGGCGAGAATGTTTTCACCTTTGACCGGCAGTCTGACGAGTTACTGTTTTTTACCCACCGCAATGCCATGGGCGGTAATCTGCACCAGAAATTGGCGCGGATCGTATTGGTCAGACCGGAGCCTTATTATCTGCTCTCCGTTAACGACAAATACCAGGTGGCTCGGCTGATCGGACGCCTCAACCGTATGTTCAAAGACCGGGACAGTCATCCATTCATGCTTATGGGCCCGGGACGCTGGGGCAGCAGCACCCCATCCCTGGGGGTCC
>JAAZOA010000063.1 GCA_012798055.1 Syntrophomonadaceae bacterium
GGTATTTGTAGCTATTACGGCATTGCTGGCGAGCCAGGCGGCGTTGTGGATAAATAATGCCCTGGGAGGCCATACTGGCGATACTTATGGAGCTCTCTGCGAGATAGCTGAAACCCTGTTTTTGTTGACCAGCACCGTCGGTATGGCTCTCTACTCCCTCCTCTAGCCATACCGGCGGGTTTTTTCAATGAGCAGGCAGGTAAATACGACAAACGGAGGCAGACCGGGTGAACGATAAATCGATTCAAGCAGGGCATGGAGGCAATATTTGGGCTGCATCCAGAAAATGGGGTCAGAGCCCGGCAGCTTTCCTGGACTTCAGCGCCAATATCAACCCCCTCGGTCCATCAGAGCACAGCCTGAATGCAATCAAAGCGAGCCTGGGATTATTGGAACATTATCCTGAACCCAGCTGCCAGGAGTTGAAGCAAAGGCTGGGGGTCTATCTAGGTATCGAACCGGGCCATATTGTGCTCGGCAATGGCGGCTCGGAGCTGATATACCTGTTGGCCAGGATTTTCGGGCAGCAGAGAATTGTTCGTCTTGCCCCCACGTTTACGGAATATGGGGAGGGACTCGAGCAACCTCGCATTGTGGAGGTACCCCTGGCGGCGGAGAATGGTTTCAGATTGCCGTTGACGGAGCTCATCGCGGGGATCGAGAAGGGGGACCTCATATTTTTGGGCAATCCCAATAATCCCACCGGCAATATATTTGCGCGCAGCGAACTGGAGGAGGTTGTCCGCAGGGCTTCTGAAGTAGAGGCTGTGGTGGTCATCGACGAGGCATTTGTCGATTTTACCGGCGACAGTTCCTATTCAATGAGAGATCTGGCCAGGAATAATCCGGCACTGGTCGTACTGGGTTCCCTGACCAAGTTTTTTGCCATCCCCGCACTGCGCCTGGGATATGCGGTGGCTGCAGGGGAACATGTACAGCATATGGAAAAACTATTGCCTGCCTGGAGGATCAATACTCTAGCCCAGGCCGCTGCCATTGCCGGGCTGCAGGATGCAGAATATATTAGACAAACGGTCCAGGTGGTGGAGACAGAGAGGGAATTCCTGGTCCGTGGATTGGATCAAATAGGGGGCCTCAAAGTATACCCCAGCGCGGCCAACTTCCTGCTGGTAGACGGGTCCCAAACCGGAGTCCGGGCAGATGCCCTGCAAGCCAAGCTGGGGCCGGAAGGGATATTGATAAGAATGTGCGCAAATTTCAGTAATTTGAGTCCATTCCATTTCCGGCTGGCGGTGAGGAAGCGGCATGACAACGAGCGGCTGCTCCATATTTTAGCAAAGGTGTTGGTTAAGGTATGAGGATTATAATGATTCGTCACGGACAGACAGAATGGAATGCCCTGCACCGCTATCAAGGGCATACCGACATTGAACTCAACCAGGCCGGGCGCATTCAAGCCCGCCAGGTAGCTCACTACCTGCACCAAAACGAGGAGATCGAAGCCATTTATTGCAGTGATCTGGCCCGGAGCCTGGAAACTGCCCAGATAATCGCCCAGGAAATCAAGTTGCCGGTTACGCCCGACCGCCGCTTGCGGGAAATACACTTCGGCAAGTGGGAAGGTTTGACTTTCCGCGAGGTTTATGACCAGTTCAGGCAGGAATTCGATACCTGGTTCAGTAATACCGCTGATTTCAGGGCACCCGGCGGGGAATCCTTCGCGGACCTTCTTAATCGGTCTCTGCAGGCAGTAGAGGAAATTGCCGGCAAACATACCGGGACTGTAGCCGTGGCTACCCACGGGGGGGTCATTATGGCGCTCCTTTATCATTTGGAAGTGGAGGCGGGACTGTGGAAGCATGGGGTTCCCCCGGGATCTCTCAGTGATTTCGAAATCGGTCGCGAAGGAATCAAGGTCAAAAAGA
>JAAZOA010000064.1 GCA_012798055.1 Syntrophomonadaceae bacterium
GATGAATGGAAAGCAATTGAAGCCAAGGTCAAGGCCCTGCCATTCACCCGGGCTGATGTACGCGCATTTACGCGTTTTTTCTTTTCTGGAGCATCAGAAATGGAGATCGATAAACAGGGGCGGATAGTATTGCCATTGAACTTGCGTGACTACGCCGGAATTGACAAGGATTTGGTCATTATTGGAGTTGGCGCCAATCGCGTCGAGATATGGGACAGTGCCCGGTGGGCAGAATATGTGCAGCAATCAGCCGCTTCTTACGAGAACATAGCGGAAAACATGGAGGGGCTTGGTTTTTAGGAGTGGAAAAAATTGCACCTACCAGTATTGTTGCAGGAAACGGTTTCAAATCTGGTGACCGATCCCCATGGTGTCTATGTCGATTGTACTCTGGGCGGTGGCGGTCACCTGCAATATCTAGCCCAGCAGCTAGCTGATGATGCCAGGATAGTCGGGATAGAAAAGGATCCTGAGGTCCTGGAACAGACCAGATCGGAAACAGACGATGCCAGGATTGTCCTGGTCCAGTCAGATTTCAGATATCTCAAGAGCGTATTAAGGGATCTGGGTATAGAAAAAGTCGATGGTATCATGATGGACCTGGGGGTTTCCTCGTTCCAGCTGGACCGAGCCGAAAGGGGATTCAGTTTTCACCAGGATGCACCCCTGGATATGCGGATGAACCGGGAGCAATTCTTGAGTGCCCGTGATATAGTCAACAATTTCAGCGAAGCGGAGATCAGAAATATTCTTTATCGGTTCGGGGAAGAGGACTATGCGGGGAGCATCAGCCGTGCTATCGTAAATTACCGACAGCGCAAAGAAATAGAATCCACCCTGGAGTTAGCCGAAATAATCAAAGGTGCCGTACCTGCCAGGTATCGCAGGGAGAAGCACCCCGCCCGCAAGAGCTTTCAAGCATTGCGTATCGCCGTTAACCAGGAGTTGGAGGCCCTGCGCGAGGTATTACCCCAAGCGGTGGAGATATTAAAACCGGGGGGCAGGTTATGTGTTATCAGTTTTCATTCCCTGGAGGACAGGATAGTCAAACAATTTTTCCAGGAAAAAGCCCAGGGTTGTGTCTGCCCCCCCAGTTTCCCCGTATGTGTATGCGGTCACAAGCCCGAATTACAGATCATCAGGCGTAAACCGATAACCGCCAGCGAGAGCGAATGCGAGGCGAATCCGCGATCTAGAAGTGCTAAACTCCGGGTAGCGGCCCGGGTCTAATCTTTACCAGGGAGGTTTGAATAAGATGGCCCAATCCAGTTGCGCCAGGGAATGGCAGCGCTATAGTATGCCAGAAGTCCCAATCCGTCAAACCAGGGTGAAAAAAACCGTAATAAAAGTGAACCATAAACGCAAATTATATATCAAGTGCGCTTGTTTAGGATTTGGCTATGCTATGCTCTTGGTCACCCTGTGCATCAAGAGTGCCAGCCTGGGCTACCAGATAGAAAAACTGGAAGCTGATATTCAGAATCTGGAGACTGCAAATCATCGGCTGGATTATCAAATAGCGGCGAAGACCTCCCTCAATCGGGTGGAGTGGTTCGCAAGCAGCCAACTTGGCATGTATAAGCCGATCAGCAGTGAAAAGGCGGCTTCTCTGGCAATGGAGGTAAAATCCCAACCGATTACGGTAGCCAGTAATAGCGGCAGCCAGCCGGTAACTTCTTTAAGCCAAAAATTGATAAACACTATGTATAGTTCCTGGTCACGCTTGGCCCAGAATAATTGACACAATATCTGCAGGGTGGAGATACCATAATACATAAAGAGGTGGTATACATATGCAAACTCCAGGTTTGCTCTTAAGAAAGCGTATTGGTGCGCTTTTTTTCGTGTTTACCGTTATGTTCTGTTTGCTCGGCGGCCGGGTATTCTGGGTCCAGTTCGTCAAAGGAGCTGAATTGGCAGATATGGCGGTCCAGAACCGGACCAGGGACGTGGCAGTAGAGGCTAAACGGGGTGCGATATATGACCGTCATGGTCGCGAGTTGGCCATATCGATTTCAGTCGACTCGGTTTATGCGAATCCGGCTGAGGTAGCCAAAGCCCACAAAGAGGCAGAAAGCGCCCAAAAATTGGCGGCAGTGCTGGGCATGGATGAACAGTACCTACTGAAAACACTCAGTTCAGGCAGTTCCTACGAATGGATCAAGAGGCAGATAACTCCCGAACAGGCCCAGCAAATCAAGGGATTGAAACTCAAGGGTATCTACCTGACTCCTGAGTACCGGCGCTTTTACCCGAAAGGAACCTTGGCCAGTCATGTCTTGGGTATCGCCGGCACCGATAACGTGGGGCTGGAAGGTATAGACTATTATTATAACGATCTGGTAGGTGGTACCAAAGGGAGAATAATCATTGAAAGGGATGCAGCCGGAAGGGATATTCCTGAAGCCACGCACAAGTATATACCCCCGGTTAACGGTGGCAACCTGGTTTTGACCATAGACGAAACCATACAGCATTCGGTCGAGAGGGAACTGGATAAAATAGTGCAGGAGCAGCAGCCCAAAGCGGCGGCGGCTATTGTAATGGACCCCCACACCGGAGAAATCCTGGCCCTGGCATCACGGCCGACCTTCGATCCCAACAATTACAACGCGACGCCTGCCAGCAACCGCAGGAATTTCGCCATCAATGACTCCTACGAGCCAGGTTCGACTATGAAAACCATCACTGCCGCCATGGCATTGGAAGAAAACATCGTCAACCGCAATACTCATTTCAATTGCACCGGATCGGTGCAGGTAGGGAAAAACACCATCAGTTGCTTAAATCACAAGGCTCATGGTGCTCAGACCTTTGCCCAGATTTTCGAGAACTCATGTAATGTGGGTTTTGTGAGAGTAGGTTTAGAGCTGGGCATGAACAAATATTACCAGTACCTCAGCGCCTTTGGCTTCGGCCAGCTGACAGGGATTGACCTGCCCGGCGAAGCTACGGGCATACTTGTCCCCAAACAGAGTGCCCGCCAGATTGACCTTGCCACCATGGCTTTCGGCCAAGCCAACGCCGTCACACCTATACAGTTGACCGCGGCTATCTCCGCCATAGCCAATGGGGGAAAACTCATGCAGCCCCATTTGCTGAAGGAGGTCCTGGACAGCGAAGGCCAGGTAACCAGGACCACCGAAGCGGTAATGGTCAAGCAAGTCATTTCTGAAGACGCTGCCCGGGAATTATGTGACATCATGCAGGGGGAAGTGACTGATGGTACCGGCAAGAATGCCTATATTGAGGGCTACAATGTCGGGGGCAAAACAGGAACCGCGCAAAAAATCGCGCCAGGCGGGGGATATCTTGCTGACGAGTACGTAGCCTCATTTGTCGGAGTTGCTCCCTGTGATGACCCCCAGATAGTATGTCTGGTTGTTGTAGACGCTCCCCAGGGCTGGCCGCATTTCGGGGGCACGGTGGCAGCACCGGCAGCCCGCGAGATCATCAATGATTCGCTGCGCTACCTGGGAATCCCCCTCCGCAACCAGGATCCGGACAAATCTGCCGCTCTCCAGGAGCAGGTAATAGTACCGGACGTGATAAACCGCTCAGCCCCAGAAGCCGCCGCCCTGTTGAAGAAAAGGGGCTTCCAGGTGCAGGTGAATGGTTCGGGTGATAGAGTCTGGCTGCAGAGCCCCTTGGCAGAAAGCAAGCAGGCAAAGGGTTCTGTTGTGAGCATAAACCTGGCCGCAAAAAGGCAAACTGGAGCAGGTGCAGAGGTTACGCTGCCTGATTTGCGCGGTAAGACAATGAAGGAAAGCGCCCAGATTTTGGGCGATTTGGACTTGAAAATGACGCCTGCGGGTTATGGGATAGCTTTTGAACAGTCACCGCAAGCCGGGCAGGTGGTAGTCTGCGGGTCCACGGTGAAGGTTGGCTTCAGGGCCCTCAGTCCCTGAGGGTGTCCCTGGCGCCCGAGCATTTTTTGAAGTGGGGGGAATCCTAATGCGATTGACCAGGATAATGGAAGGAATCGAATATCGGTTATCAGGCGGCAGCGCGGACCCTGAAATCACTGGATTAGCATATGATTCCCGAAAAGTAAAACCGGGTGATCTGTTTATCTGTGTCAAGGGATTGAAGATCGACGGACATCAATACATAGAGCAGGCGCTAAAAAATGGAGCCTCAGCTTTACTGGCAGAACGAGAGATACTGCCTGTGCCTGGCCAGGTTACGGTATTGGTGACAAAGGATACACGTAAAGCCATGGCCAAGATGGCGGCCAACTTTTTTGCCCATCCCTCGCGACAGCTGAAGGTGATAGGGGTGACCGGCACTAACGGCAAGACCACCACCACCCACCTTATAAAGGCTATACTGCAGGAAAATGGAGCCCGGGTGGGTATCATGGGCACCCTATATGCTAAAATTGGCAGTGTTGAGTTGAATCTGGGGCACACTACCCCGGAGGCCCTGGAGATACAGGAATTCATGCACCTGGTCGGGCAAGAAAACGGTGAATACCTGGTCATGGAAGTCTCTTCCCACGCCCTGGACTGGGGGCGGGTAGACCAGATAGATTTCCACAGTGCGGTTTTCACCAACCTGACCCAAGACCATCTGGACTACCACTTGACCATGGAAAGATACCGAGATGCCAAACTCAAGCTATTTTCAGGCCTGGCAGGGAGCGCAGGTGCATTTGCCGTTGTCAATGCAGATGATCCTTCAGCCGATGCTTTCAAGGCAGCTACTGCCGCAGAATGCGTGACTTATGGTATTGACTGTGCAGCGGATGTGCAGGCTAAAGATATAGTCACCAATTTAAAAGGCACCAGCTTTACCGCTATCCGTGGGGATATAAGCCTCGACCTGAACATGAAGATGATTGGACGGTTCAGTGTCTATAATGCGCTGGCTGCGATTGCGTTTGCCATGCGGGAAGGGGTAGCGCCCGCAACCATCAAGACAGCCCTGGAAAATATTGAGGGAGTACCAGGCAGATTCGAACCGGTGGATTGCGGGCAGGAGTTCACAGTTGTTGTAGATTATGCCCACACCCCCGACGGTTTGGAAAACATCCTGCGTACCGCCCGGGAAATCAAAGAAAACCGGCTCATTACCGTCTTTGGTTGCGGCGGGGACCGGGACAAAGGGAAAAGGCCTTTGATGGGCAAAATCGCAGCCCGGTACAGCGATTTTAGCATTGTCACATCGGATAATCCCCGCAGCGAGGAACCGGAAGCTATAATAGACGATATAATTCCAGGTCTTATGGCCATCGAAAATTCCCATTATGCTAAAATAGTAGATCGCAGAGAAGCTATTCACCAGGCTATTCACCTGGCTCGGAAAGGAGATCTGGTGATAATTGCTGGTAAGGGCCACGAGACCTATCAATTGGTGAAAGACCAGGTATTGCCTTTTGACGATCGCCTGGTTGCCAGAGAATTTCTGCAAGAAAGGCTGAGCCATGAAAATGACCATTGATTTCATCCTGGAAAGTACTAAGGGGACCTTGATAAGCGGAAACCGCGCGGATACCATTGAAGGGATAAGTATTGACACGCGCAGCCTCGCCCCGGGGCAGCTTTTTTTCGCCTTAACAGGAGAAAACGGAGACGGGCATGACTTCATAGAACAGGCCCTTGCGGCGGGAGCGACTGGAGTAGTCGTATCCCGGGCTGAAACAGCCGCAGCCATGGCTTCCAGGGGAACGGTGATCTTGGTCGACAACACCTTGGCCGCCCTGCAAGCCCTGGCCGGCAGCTATCGCCAGCTGTTCCGGATACCTATGGTTGCAGTCACCGGAAGTGTAGGCAAGACAACCACCAAGGAGATTCTGGCAGGTTGCCTAGGGATAGCGCATAAGACCCTGAAGACCCCCGGTAATTATAATAACGAGATAGGGTTGCCACTCACCCTGCTGGGTTTGGAGCCAGATCACGGCGCAGCAGTGGTTGAACTGGCGATGCGGGCCCCGGGAGAGATCGCCTTCCTGGCTGGGATCGTAAAGCCTAGCGTGGCAATCATAACCAATATTGCCCCGGTGCATTTAGAGACCATGGGATCTATGGAGAACATAGCCAAGGCCAAATGCGAAGTTCTGGAATATATTATTCCCGGAGGATTTGCCATGATCAACGGCGACCACAGACTATTGCTGGAAGCTGCCAAGCGATATAACTGTCGCCGATTCACATTCGGTTATGACGAAGGATGTGATTTTCAGATTCTAGCAGCCGAAATCGCCGGTAAGGGAGCAAATCTGCGCCTGCGCTTGCTGGACAGCGCCTGGACTTTTCATTTACCGACCCCGGCTACCAGGCTGGCCCCCGATGCTGCGGCGGCAATCGCCACCGCATATCTGCTGGGACAGAACATACAGGAAATCCAGGCTGGCCTGGACACCTACCTGCCTGGACCCCATCGCCTCAACCTGATAGATTTGCCGGGCGGAGGGCTCATAATCGACGATAGCTACAATGCCAATCCGATCTCGATGCAAGCGGCCCTGGAAGTGTGCCGGGATATGAGCCGGGGACGGAGGACTATTGCTGTTTTGGGAGATATGGCCGAGCTGGGTGAATATGAGCCCACAGGCCATAAGGAAGTAGGCCGGTCGGCAGCGGTGGCGGGAATCGATTTGCTCTTAACGGTTGGCCCCAGGGCTGAGTTAATCGCTGAAGGAGCAAGGCAAGCCGGCATGCCTGGTAGCAGGGTCACCCATTACCCGACCAGGGAAGAATGTGCCAAGGTTTTTGGAACCCTGGTGACCCAGCAGGATGTAGTTCTTTTTAAGGCTTCACGTTCGATGAAACTGGAAGACCTGGTTGATGATTTCAAACAAGTTGCCTTTGGGAGTAAAGTTGATAATGTTTAGTAACATATTGAGTATCTGCCTGGCGGGTGGGGTTGGGTTGCTGGCTTCGGTAATGTTAGGACCGGTTTTAATTCCATTCCTGACCCGCCTCAAAGTCGGCCAGACCATCAGGGAAGACGGCCCGGCCCGGCATCTGGCCAAAGCTGGAACCCCGACCATGGGGGGGATAATAATAATCGCAGCTGTCACCCTGGCCAGCTTGCTGGGGGCCGGGACCAGCCGCGAAGTATGGGCAGCACTGCTGGTGATGCTGGCTTTTGCGGGCATCGGCTTCTGGGATGATTATATCAAGGTGGTCCTGAGGCGTTCCCTGGGCCTGCGGGCACGGGAAAAGCTGGTGCTTCAGCTAGTATTTGGTTTGATTTTTGGCCTCAGCTTAGTCTATTATTTGGGACGTGGAACTGAGGTATCGGTGCCCTACAGCACCATAGTCATCGATTGCGGATATTTGTATGTGCCTTTCGTGGTGGTGGTCCTCATGTCCAGCGCTAATGGAGCCAATCTCACTGATGGCCTGGATGGACTCGCAGCCGGAGTGACTTTTTTTATCAGTCTGGCCTGCGGGCTAGCGGCAGCGATAATGTCCCATCCCGACATCTCAGTTTTCAGTGCAGCATTATGCGGGGCATGTTTGGGATTTTTGGTTTTTAACCATTATCCTGCCCAGGTCTTTATGGGGGATACAGGCTCGATGGCCCTTGGCGCAGCGGTTGCAGCCATGGCGTGTATTTGTCAGGCTGAGATCGCTCTGGTTTTGATTGCCGGGGTCTATGTGATCGAAACCCTGAGCGTCATCATCCAGGTTGTTTCATTCCAGACATGCCGACGGAGGGTATTCCTCATGGCACCACTGCACCACCATTTTGAACTTAAGGGGTGGACCGAGGCCAGGGTGGTCAGAGGATTTTGGTTAGCCTCACTAGGATTTGGGGTGCTGGGGTTGTTAGGGTTGATTACATATGGATAGGTGGATACATGATTTCATTTGTGGGTAAACGGGTCTTGGTCATGGGCTTAGCCAGAAGTGGTATGGCAGCCATTTCAGCCCTGCACAAGCGGGGGGCGAAGGTATATGGTTATGACCGGAAAAATCCGGAACAACTGGGGACTATTATCAAAACCCTGTCTGGGATGGGGATCGATGTTTTTGCCGGGCAAGAACCTTGCCTGGGGATTCTCTGCCCGGACTTGATAATTATTAGTCCCGGCATCAGCCTGGAAACAGGCTTGGTCATGGAGGCCGCGCGATTAGAGATACCAGTGATCGGGGAATTAGAACTGGCCTTTCGCCTGAAATCGCCAGAAGTAGATATGTATGCGATTACGGGGACCAATGGTAAAACCACTACCA
>JAAZOA010000065.1 GCA_012798055.1 Syntrophomonadaceae bacterium
ACCGCTTGCCAGGCGGTTCGGGCGAACGGTCAGGAAGCCCAGGCGCCCATAGGCTGCCAGGCCTGCAATTGTCCCCAGGCAAACCAGTCTATTGAGGGTTGCGGGCAACATATTCCTCTCCCCCCGCAAGATAGTCTAGTTCTTAAGAAAACCTTTAGCCAGCAGATATTCACGGGCTACCTCCGATGCCTGTCGGCCCTCCAGGGCTATTTGGGCGTTTAAGCCCTGTAGGGTCACCAGGTCCAGGGAGGTGAAAACCGGCTCTAAAATCCCGGCTATCTCCGGGTAACGCTCCAGGATGACCGATCTGATGATCGGAGCCGGCTCGTATACCGGCTGTACTCCCAGGGTGTCCTGCAGGATAAGCAGTTTCAGGGCCGCCAGGGATCCGTCGGTGCCGTAAGCCATGGCGAAATTTACTCCATCCGTGCGGTCTGCAGCGGCCTTCTCCGTCTGTGAAGTATTGCCGCCCGACAGAGCCAGCAGCTGCTCTTTTCGCAGGCTGAATCCGTATGCTTTTTGAAAGGCCGGCAAGGCTGCCGGGCTGTTGATAAATTCCTCTGAGGCCGCCATTTTGACTGTTTTTCCCTGTTTGACATAGTTGGCAAAGTCGGCGAGGGTTGCCATGTTTTCTGCCTGGGCCAGGTCCTGGCGCACCGCAATGGCCCAGGTATTGTTGGCCGGAGCCGGCTTCAGCCAGACTACTTTATTCCGCTCAAAGTCCAAGGTTTTCACCATTTCATAGCCCCGGCCGGCATCCTTCCATACCTGGGGATCGCTGTTGGCGAAGAAAAACGCCCCATTGCCGGTGTATTCCGGATATATATCGATCTCCCCGCTCAGCAGGGCTTTACGGACCAGGTTGGTCGGTCCGAACTCGGTTTTATCAGCCACCTCGAACCCGTTGGCCTGGAGCATGGCCACTATCATTTTACCCAGCAGTGCACCTTCGGTATCGATCTTTGAGGCCACCACTACCGGGCCCTTGGAGATGCTTTGCTTCCCGGCCTGACCTGATGCCTGGCACCCAACCGCCAGCAAAGACAAAGTGCAGATAAAGGCTATCAAGAGAGTTCCGCGTTTCATAAATAGCCACTCCTCCTTCCATAATTGGGGGTCATATTCTTGAGTTGCTGGTTTTTCATGTTTCTGCCCGCTCAAGTATGTCGAGGTGTTCATCCCTTCTGCCTTGCCAGAATATGGCTGCAATCGTCAGGACTATGATCAGGAGCGATATGACCACTGCAGTGATGACCGATGGATAGCGGCCGGCGAATCCCTCCGGGGCCAGGTGTTTGTTGAGTATGCCAGCATATGCCCACATAATGACCAGGGCATAAGCTGCATCCTTTTGCCTGTAGGCGGTGGTCATGCCGATGATCAAACCCAATCCTATAGCGATAACAGTCCACACCGGCTGGGACAGTCCGAAACCGCTCCAACCCCAGCCCACCAGTAGAACAGTAACGTTGGCAATAGTAGCCACGGTGATCCAGCCAAAATAGACGCTGAAAGGCAGCCTGACCAAAATCCGGTCCATGGTGGTCATTCTGTTCCGGCTGAGTTCCAGGTTTATGTAAATCAAAGAAATCAAGATTACCAACATCAACAAGACGGACAACCAGATGACATAATAGTGCCAGGCGAAAATCCAGGCTGCATTGGCCAGGGAAGAGAAGATAAAATAAGCGCGGACGTTTTGCATGGAATGGGTGGAAAGGATGCTTTGCGGACCAGGAAGGCCCCATTGATAGACTGTATAAGCGGCCAGGAGCAAATAGATCAGGCCCCAAATGGCAAAAGTGCTCCCGGCCGGGGCGAACAGGTTGGGGAAAGAGTCGGAGATGCCACCCGTGCTCACACCATTGATAGGTAGCAGGTTGGCCATTGCATTGACTGCAACCATAATTATGAAAGCGACAGTTACCAGGACCTTGGGTTTGGCAAGCTTTCCGGGCGAATTCAAAACTGACCTCTCCTTTCCCCAACCAGCATTCGGATGCATCAAATTATAATTTTGTCAAACATCTTGTCCTTATCTTATCATACAATAAACCGGCCCTATAATATGCCATAATAAACTTAAAGAACCAGGAGGTCATCCCCATGAAGCGAGTTATCATCATGGGAGCCGCAGGCCGGGATTTCCATAATTTCAATGTATGTTTCCGTTCCGACCCGGCCTATCAGGTGGTAGCGTTTACTGCTGCTCAGATTCCCTATATCGAAGACAGGGTCTACCCAACCGCATTGGCAGGACCAGCTTATCCCCGGGGGGTGCCCATTTATCCGGAGAGCGCACTGTGCCACTTGATCGAGGAGCACCAGATAGACCAGGTAGTCCTGGCCTACAGCGACATTGCCCATGCGGAGGTCATGCACATAGCT
The DNA here is from genome assembly GCA_012798055.1 of Syntrophomonadaceae bacterium. GTDB lineage: Bacteria > Bacillota > Syntrophomonadia > Syntrophomonadales > Syntrophomonadaceae > PHAA01. Next base: position 2,389 of record JAAZOA010000065.1, read on the forward strand.
TCGCAGGTGCTGGCCTGCGGAGCCGATTTCTGCCTCCTGGGACCCCGCAGCACCATGCTCAGAGCCCAGTGCCCGGTGGTGGCGGTTACCTCGGTGCGCACCGGCAGCGGCAAAAGTCAGACCACCCGCTATGTAGCCCGGTTGTTGGCTGAAGAGGGCCGGAAAGTGGTGGTCATCCGCCACCCCATGCCCTATGGTCGTTTGGCCGAGGAAGCTGCGGTACAGAGGTATGGTGATTATTCCGACCTGGACAAGTATGACTGCACCATCGAAGAAAGAGAAGAATATGAGCCCCATCTGGATGCGGGCAGAATCGTCTATGCCGGTATCGATTACGCGGAGATCCTGCGCCAGGCTGAAAGCGAAGCGGATATCATTGTCTGGGACGGCGGCAATAATGACTTCCCCTTTTTAGTGCCTGACCTGCATATAGTGGTAGCCGATCCTCACCGGGCCGGGGACGAAATCGGTTACCATCCAGGTGAGACCAACCTGCGCATGGCTGATATAGTCATAATCAACAAGGTGGATTCAGCCGAAGCTCGCAAAGTCCAGGCCGTAGAGGCCTCAATAGCCAGGTGCAATCCCGGTGCCCAGGTTATTTTGGCTAATTCCCCGATTTCTATCGATGAGCCCGCCCTGGTGAAGGGGAAAAAGGTCCTGGTGATCGAAGACGGCCCGACACTGACCCATGGCGGCATGGCTTTGGGGGCCGGGGTATTGGCCGCTGAGAGATTCGGAGCTGCCGAACTAATCGATCCCCGCAGTTTTGCGGTGGGGAGTATCGCCCTGACTCTGAACAAGTGGCCCCATCTTTCCCGCTTGCTCCCGGCCATGGGCTACAGCCGGAAGCAGATCAGGGACCTGGAAGAGACCATCGACCGCTCACCCGCTGAACTGGTGTTGATCGCCACTCCCATCGACCTGCGCCGCATCATGAAAATCGACAAGCCTGTCGTCCGGGTGAAATACGAGTTGGAAGAGATCAAGCCCCGTTTGGCTGTTCTGCTCAGGGATTTCTTGCATTCAGCGGAGTCCTCCTGATCCCTGTCGGCAGTTCAGCCTGGGCTTAACAGTATCGAAATATGTTGGGCTGCTTCCTATACAAACACGATTTTTAGCAGGAGAGGTGTAAAAGATATGCTATATTGGGCAGGGCTGATATTCCTGGGGCTTGCAGCCGGAATTCTAAGCGGTTTGATCGGCATTGGCGGGGGGATCATTATTGTGCCGGCACTGGTGCTTTGGTTCGGTATGAGCCAGCAACTGGCCCAGGGGACAACCTTGGCCCTGCTCCTGCCTCCTATCGGCATACTGGCAGTAATCACCTACTATAGACAGGGTATGGTTGACTTTAAAGTGGCGGGGCTTATAATCCTCGGCTTTGTCATCGGCGGTATGCTGGGGGCCAAGATCGCCACCGGCCTGACTAGCCCGGTATTGGAAAGGATATTCGGGGGAGTTTTGCTGCTGATCTCCCTCAAAATGCTCTTCCTAAAATAGGAAAAAGAGGGGCGGGGTACATGCCCCGCCCCTCGCTAAGTCGCCTAGACAGCTTTGTCGACCTTAAACAAAGGATACACATTCCAGCCGGCCTTTTTGGCCATTTCTTCCATACGCGAAGGAAGGTCGCCCACCAGGCTCTTGTTGACGGACATCATCTGTTCGAAGGTGTCTCCGAACATCCCCTCAGCCATTTTCCAGAACTGTTCCTGATTTTTGCGCGCCTGTTGGCTCATCTCTTCCACCATTTTCAAGGCATTGTCCCGGGCAGACTTGTTCTGGTCCAGCTGTTTTCTGGCCATATCCTCCAACTGGCTCTGGGTCCAGGCCAGGTTGTTGAAGTTGGTCAGCCACATATCCCACATCTTTTCCATTGATTCCTGCATAGCATCAAAAGTTTTGGCTAAATTAGGTTGGAAATCAGTCATTTCAATACCTCCTCAAATTTGATCGAAAAGCTTGATCAGTCATAAACCTGTACCGCTCACTTGTCAGTCCCCAGCGGCTGGGGTGAACACCTCCTCCTACCGTACTACCAGATATAGAACCATATGCTAATTGACTACCGGGATCTCCTCGTCTTCCTCGCTTGCTGGCGGTTTGCGCTCAGTATGAGGAGCCGCATGCGATTTGTAGGTAGCCAACTGCTTGCAGCGAGGACACTTAATCTGGGCTTCACCATCCAGAACTCCAATAAACCTGCCGCAATAAGGGCATATTATTTCCTTCACGGGAATACTCCCTTCTCTATTTTAGTTTCAGGTTTGGAATTCCCTGGCAATAACCTAACTGGCCCGCCCTGAATTCAAGTGCCAGTCCAGCGACAGCGGCATCTGAGCTTCCGGTTGAGTGTCCTGCCGATCCGCTTCAGCCCGGAATTGGGTCAGCTCCACCTCTATAAATCTTTTCACCACGTTTTGCAGCTCGATCCGCAGTCTCTGCTCATGTTTCATATTGTCAGCCATGCTTCTGTCCCCCTCTACCCTGTCCCAGCCCTCCGGGCTG
>JAAZOA010000008.1 GCA_012798055.1 Syntrophomonadaceae bacterium
CGGGGACGGTTCTCCTGACAGCTTTCGGATTGCCACGGGGACGGTTCTCCTGACAGCTTTCTGCGGCCGGGAAGAGCCGTCCCTAAGTCAAGCAAACCCTTGTTAACACATTTACTGCCGCGGGTTAAAGTCCTCTTGAGCAGCCCATGCTGCGAAGATCGATGTTATCTCTTCCCGTGAGGTAGCGGCATTCAATTCAGCCCTGATGTGGGCAGCGCCAGGGTGGCCTTTCACGTACCATGCCAGCTGTTTGCGCATCTCCCGCACCGCCACCCACTCTCCTTTGAATTCGATGGCCAGTTGCAGGTGGCGCATAGCCACCTGGGTCCGCTCCTTCCGGTCAGGCGGATCCGGTATCATTCCGGTTTCCAGGTAGGCTGCGATCGCCCTCAACAGGAAAGGATTGCCCAAGGCAGCCCGGCCCACCATGATAGCGTCACAACCTGTTTCGTCCAGCATGCGCTTTGCATCCTGGGGGGTGCGGATATCGCCGTTGCCGACAACCGGGATCCCTACCTCCTGTTTCAACTGCCGGATCTGGCCCCAGTCCGCTTTTCCGGCAAAAAATTGCATGCGGGTACGGGGATGGAGGGTCAAGGCTGCCGCCCCTTCTGCTTCCGCTACCCTCCCCAGTTCCAGATAAGTCAAATGCTCCTGGTCCCACCCGGACCGCATTTTAACCGTCACCGGCACCCGGGCCTCTGCCACGACCGCCCTGATTATTTCCCGGCAGCGGGGGATATCCAGCATCAGGGCTGCCCCTTCCCCATTCTTGACAATCTTGGGGGTGGGACAGCCCATGTTTATGTCGATTATATCCGCGCCCAAATCCTGAACGATCCTGGCTGCCTTTCCCATGGTATCGGGTTCAGAACCGAATATCTGCACAGCCACCGGCCGCTCCTCGCCGCTGGTCGAAGCGATGCGATAGGTGCGGCTTTGGCCATAGATCAGCCCCATATCACTGATCATCTCGGTGGTCACCAGGCTGCAGCCGAAAGATTTGGCGATTACCCGGAAAGCCTGGTCGGTAATCCCGGCCAGGGGGGCCATGATCACCTGGTTAGCGAGGGGCACATTGCCAATAGCCAGCATCTCTAGCCCCGGTTCATCTCGTAAATCATGTGCAGGCCTTCCAGGGTCAGGAATTCATCCACCACATCGATGCAATCCGTCTCCCCGGCTATGATCGAGGCCAGGCCGCCGGTTGCCACTACGGTAGGCGTGCCGTGGATCTCTTTTTTCATTCGGTTGATGATGCCCTCGACCTGGCCCACAAATCCATATACTATGCCGACTTGCATGCTCATCACCGTGTTTTTGCCGATGACGCTCCGGGGAACAGTCAGCTCCACCCGGGGCAGTTTGGAGGCCCTATTTACCAGGGCTTCGGTAGATATGCGCACCCCTGGGGCGATGGCTCCGCCCAGGTATTCGCCATGCTCGTTGACAACACAGAAGGTAGTCGCCGTGCCGAAGTCCACGATTATGAGCGGGCTGCCGTATTTGTTCAGGGCTGCGACCGCGTTTACCACCCGGTCTGCCCCGACTTCGCGGGGATTGTCATATTTTATGGGCAGGCCGGTCTTTATTCCCGGCCCGACCATCAGGGGCTTGCAGCCGAAATAGCGCTCGCTCATGGTCTCCATTTCCATCATCAAGGGCGGAACCACCGAGGAAATAACCACTGCAGTCACCGAACGCATGGACAGGTCATGATAATGAAACAGCGAGTTCAGCATCACTCCATATTCATCCGCCGTCCTCAAGGTATCGGTTCTAATCCTCCAGTGGGTAAGAAGTTGATTGCGGTCATAAACGCCCACCACTATATTGGTGTTGCCTACATCAAAAACCAGTACCATAATGTGCCTCCTAATCAGGTTTCATAATAGAAATCCGCTCGCTTCGCGGTCCGTATAGGCTCTCAGTTTGCCTTTATTTTCGCCGGCCGGAAATTATCCTGCCGTACATCAGTCCCCGGCGACAAAATCCAGGGATATATCCAGGCTATGCACCGAGTGGGTCAGGGCTCCCATGGATATGAAATCCACACCGGTACGGGCAACTTCTGCGATATTGCCGGCATTGATGCCCCCGGAGGCCTCCAGTAAAACCTGGCCCCCGACCGCTTCCACTGCCTGGGCCAATTCATATACATCCATATTGTCCAGCAATATTATGTCAGCCCCGGCCTGCAGAGCCTCATGCAGCTGTTCGAAGTTATCCACTTCGACCTCGATCTTGACCGTATGGGGCACCTTTTGGCGCAGATCGGCAATTGCCTGGGTTATGCTCCCCACTGCCTGGATGTGATTATCCTTGATCATCACCCCGTCATAAAGCCCAAAACGGTGGTTGCGGGCCCCTCCCACCCTGACTGCATATTTTTCCAGCACCCTCAGTCCGGGGGTCGTCTTCCTGGTATCCACCAGTTGGGCCTTGCTGTACTTGATCATGTCCACCAGCCGCCGGGTCTGGCTGGCGATGCCCGACATGCGCTGTAAAAAGTTGAGGGCGGTCCGCTCCCCGGTAAGCAGGGTGCGGGCTCTTCCCCGTACCACAGCGATAATATCCCCCGGCTCTATTTCCTCACCGTCTTTTTTCAGGATATCGAATTCGGTTTCAGGATCCAGCAGGGTGAAAACCCGCTTGCTCACCTCTATCCCGGCAACAATCCCCGGGGCTTTGGCCAGGAATACTCCCCTGGCCTTCTGTTCAGGGGCGATCAGATTTTCAGTGGTAATATCGCCGTGGGCGATATCCTCCTCCAGGGCCCGCTTGATGGTTTCATCCAGTCCCAGGTAATCCATAATGCCCTCCTTTTGCGCCCTTTCTTGGGCCTATTTGCTGTCACCGCCGGCGCTGCTTGGTCAAAAAACGTGTCAAGAGGACCGTCCCCATGCCACGCGGCAGTAATTGTTCGAAAAAGTGTCAACAGGACCGTCCCCGTGACATTTAACAGTTGACGACGCTCATGTGTTTCAGCCAGTGGATGTCATCGCGCTGCGGATAATCGGAGCGATAGTGTCCGCCCCGGCTTTCCCGGCGCCACAGCGCCGCATGGATGATGATCCGGGCGGTGGTCAGCATGTTGACCATCTCGTAATAGGCCAACCGGTCATCGCCCCGGGTCATGGTTCTGTAAAGCTTTTCTACCTCCTGCCCGGCCTGCTTGAGTCCTTGCTCGTCGCGGATAATCCCCACATGTTCCCACATTATGTTCTGCAGCGCTTTTTTGGCTTCCCTGGGAGCGATCCCTTCCTCGGCGGAGCGATGCACCCAGGCCCGGTCGAAGTCCTGGTATACTTCTTCCTCCCGCACTTTGCGGCGATACATTATCTCCCCGGCTTTGGCCACAATCCGTTCCCCGAACAAGATCCCTTCCAGCAGAGAGTTGCTGGCCAGGCGGTTGGCGCCATGGACCCCGGTGCAGGCTGCTTCACCGCAGGCATAGAGACCGTAGATCCCGGTCTCGCCCCACAAGCTGGTCTTGATTCCGCCCATGGTATAGTGGGCTCCAGGGGAAACCGGGACCATATCTTTTTCGATGTCGATGCCCCGCTCCAGGCAGGTGCGGTAGATGTTGGGGAAGCGCTCTTTAGCGCCTTCTATCTTGGTCATGTCCAGGAATACATATTCGCTTCCAGTTGCGGTGGTTTCGCTGAGAATGGCCCGGGCTACCACATCCCGGGGGGCCAGTTCCAGCATGGGGGAGTATTTGCTCATGAAGCGCTCCCCGCGGATATTGTACAATTGGCCTCCTTCTCCCCGGACCGACTCGGAAATCAGGAAACGCTGGGTTTCGTGGCTGAACAGGACGGTGGGGTGGAATTGGATGAATTCCATATCGGCGATTTCGCAGCCGATGCGGAAAGCGGCAGCCAAACCGTCGGCAGTAGCTATATCCGGATTAGTAGTATTGGCGTATAATTGCCCCGCGCCGCCGGTAGCGATGATGATGGCCCGGGCCAGATAAATCGATTGCCTGTCCGTGGTAGTATCGTATATCAAAGCTCCATAACAGTCTTCCCGTTCGCTGTTGCCCAACAGGTCGATCAAGAAATGGTTTTCGCGTACGGTTATCTCCGGGTGGGTGAAACACTGCTTGACCAGGGCTACCCGGATCGCTTCCCCGGTGGCATCGGCCGCGTGCAGTACCCGGGCCCGACCATGGGCCCCTTCCCGGGTGAAGTCGATGCTGCCGTCTTTCATGTCGAAAGCCGCTCCCGCTGCCATCAGTTCCCTCACCCGTTCCGGGCCCTCGCTGACCAGCACATTGACAGCCCCTATATCGCAGAGGCCGGCCCCCGCTTCCAGGCTATCCTCCATGTGCAGGAAGGGAGAATCTTCCTCATGCACGGCGGCGGCTATCCCCCCCTGGGCCAGGCCGGTGCTGGACTCTTTTAGGCTCTTTTTGGTGAGGATGGTCACCTGTCCGTGGGCAGCAGCCTTTATAGCCGTAAATAATCCGGCGATACCGCTGCCGATGATGAGGAAATCGGTATAGAACAGGGGAGTGTTTGGTTCCAACTCCCCTATATATCTGGTCGTTATCATATTTTCACCCTAATCCCTGTCAATTTGCGCCGGGCAGACGGCGCCCCGGCTGAAACCGGCCGATTCATCCGCCCTTTTATTCATATTTCCCCCGGCAGGTCTTGACGATCTCATTGCGTTCGTTGACAAAGACCAGGCTGGGCTGGTGGGTCTTGCACTCCTCTTCATTCAGGATAGTGTAGGTGAGGATAATCACGATATCCCCCTGCATGGCCAGCCGGGCGGCAGCCCCATTGAGGCAGACCACTCCGGAACCGCGCTCACCTTCAATAACATAGGTCTCAAAACGCTCCCCATTGTTGTTGTTGACTATGGTGACCTTCTCGTTTTCTATTATATCAGCTGCATCCATTATATCCTTATCAATAGTGATGCTGCCCACATAATTGAGATTCGATTCAGTGACACTGGCACGATGGATCTTCGATTTCAGCATGTGACGGATCATTGTCTTCTAAACCTCCACTATCAGATTATCGATCAATCTGGTTGTTCCGAATTTGACCGCCAGGGCTATAAGCACCGGGCCTTTGATTGTCTCCACATCGGTGAGATCACGGTAATCGTAAATCTCGGCATACACTATTTCGGCGTGAGGACTGGTCCTGATGGTCTGCTCCAGCAGCTCCTTGACCCGGGCACTGCTCCGCTCCCCGGCCTGGATCAGATCCCGGGCCGCCTGCAGGGACCGGTTCAAGACCAGGGCTTCCAGGCGCAGCTCGGGAGATAGGTAGACATTGCGGGAGCTCATCGCCAGCCCGTCAGCTTCCCGGACTATGGGCACCCGTTTGATCTGCA
>JAAZOA010000066.1 GCA_012798055.1 Syntrophomonadaceae bacterium
TCCGGTTTTGGTACCCAGGATAGGAAGATGTGATCTGTGTATGGCCTGCCAGGAAATATGTCCTACCGGGGCCATAGCCCAGGTACCGGCTGAACGCGTGAGGATTGGCCAGGCGTTGGTGAATAAGGAGCGCTGCCTGGCTTGGAGTGAGCATATACTATGTTTTCTCTGCGGGGAACAATGTCCTTTCCAGGCCATAAGCGGAGACAGAAGGCTGAGGCCTACTGTAATAGCTGAGAAATGCGTTGGCTGCGGAGCATGTGAGAATGGCTGCCCGGTCATCGGTGAGGCCGCGATCCGGGTGTATCCTCGCTAAGCCACAATGCAAGAGCTGACCGGCGATGGTCCGGGGATGATGGAGAATTAGCGTGACCGGGCGAAGGAGTATTGAAAAGATGGAGATAACGGAATCAATCGAAGTCAAAACCCGGGAAGAATGGCGGGCATGGCTGCAAGACCACTACCAATCCAAGCAGGAGATATGGTTGATTTTCAACAAGAAGTCTTCTGGCAAGGCCCGCATTGCTTATAACGATGCAGTCGAAGAAGCCCTATGCTTTGGATGGATTGACAGTCAGACCAGGAGAATCGACGAGGTGAGATATGCCCAGCGTTTTAGCCGCCGCAAACCGGGGAGCTCGTATTCCCAGGCTAATAAAGAGCGCCTCAAGTGGTTGATGGGCAGGGGCTTGGTTGTACCTGCGGTGCTTGAGGAGATATCCGGCTTGGTTTGGGAGGAGGCAGTAATGCCAGAGGACATAATCGAAGCCATCAAGCAAAATCCGGAAGCCTGGAAGAACTTCCAGGCTTTCTCCGAAGCCTACAAACGCATCAGGATCGCCTACATTGAAGGAGCCAGGCAGCGTCCCGCAGAGTTTAAGAAGAGGCTGGCCCATTTTATTGCCAAAACCGCGCAAAACCGGCTGATCGGCTATGGTGGCATCAACAGGTATTACTGAACAGTTCAGAGCTGTCGGTTGATAATATGGAATAAAGTGAAATTAACCCAAGCAATTTGGCCCTCCGAATGATCGAGTATTTGTTGTTGTTTGGGGATAAGGGAAGCCTGGTCCAAGTATGCCTTCGCCGGTCGCCTGCCAACCAGCGGGATTCCGGAGGGGATGCTGGATTGCCTGCGGGGCCGACTGTGGGATCTGGGCTTTGCCGGAGGTACGGTCCTGGTCAAGGACGGAGAGGTAATCGAGATGCCCCAGGTTGACGGGGCCGCATTGGTCAACCTGTGGTTGTAGCACTGGGATATTTTTACCAATAGTAATTCGTTTGGTATAATTGAAATATAGCAATTATTATGATTTCCCAACAAGAAAGGAGAGGCTGAGATGAGTAAAGAATCCAAACCCGCACGCAGATTCTATCCTCTTGCTCCGTCAGATTTTTTCAACGCCATGCTGGGAGGATGGAAAATGGCAGATGAACGTTGGGATGAATTTTGGGAGAAGGGCATGCTGCCTGAGGCGGTCCGGATCAGGGCTGATCTCCATGAAACTGATTCTGCCTACATCCTGGAAGCTGAAATGCCAGGATTCAAAAAGGAAAATATTTCGGTAGAATACCGGGATGGCCGCCTGCATGTGGAAGCCAAAAAGGAAGAAGAGACCAAGGTGGAGAAGAAGAATTATATCAAACAGGAGAGGTATTTTGGTGAAGTTTCCCGCCGTTTCCGGGTAGAGGGGATCAAGGAACAGGAGATTACGGCAGAATACAAAGATGGAATCTTGAAGGTCACCATGCCCAAGGCAGAACCACAGGCGGAAACCAGGAAAACCATCCCCATCAAGTAAGTGCAGCCTGGTCGCCAAGCATAGACAGATCCCAGCGAAGCTAATCGCTGGGATTTTTTTGAGCCGGTCAATCATTGCCTGCTTTGCTGGAGTGAGCACAAGCGCCGGCTATGATATGATGGAATAAGTACACATTGTATGGAGGTGATATATCATGTTGCCCGATAAAGCCAAAGAAATACTTAATAAGAATCAACAATGCTGCCTGGGAACATTGGATGGAGAGGCTCCCTACCTGTCATTGATGTTATATTCCTTCATCCCCGAGCAGGAAGTAGTCGTGATGAGCAGCCACAGGGACA
>JAAZOA010000009.1 GCA_012798055.1 Syntrophomonadaceae bacterium
AGGCCTAATTGTTCAAGCATGGGACCTACGAAATAACCAGGCGGACGCCGGAAAACACTTACGGCACTGGGGAACTCCAGCGGCTGCTTGCTGCGCCGGCTCTTCGCATACTCCAGCATCGTCTGGTTTATGGTGCTGCTCTCACCCGGGTGCAGTTCCAGGTATGCAGCTGTAACCAGATAGCCATTTTGCTGAAATATACTCTGCCGATATCCAAACTGGATCTCAGCAGCCTGAAAGGTACGTTCCTCTCCGACTGGGCTTATGGCTTCAACACAGGCGACAATTTGACTCATCTCCCCGCCGTAAGCGCCGGCATTCATAACCACAGCTCCCCCCAAACTGCCGGGGATGCCCTCGGCGAACTCAAGTCCAGACAAACACAGTGATGCGGCCTGCCGGGCCGGATCACCAAGACTTACACCAGCCTGAGCATACAGGCGGTTATTTTCCACCTGCACCTGGTCCCAAAAAGTGCCCATCTTAATAGTTACCCCGCGTATCCCCCGGTCTCCCACTACCAGGTTGCTGCCCGCACCGAATACAAAAACCGGCAGATCATGGTCCCTACAGAACTTCAGGGCTGTCTTAAGCTCCTGAATATTCCTGGGGGTGACCAAAACATCTGCCGGCCCGCCGATCCTGAAGGTGGTATGACTCCGCATGGGTTCATCTAGGTTTACTATCCCAGGATCCAGTTGAGTCAGCAGTCCATCGTACATATTTGAAACTCCTTAAAATAAGCGTGGTGATTGTAGGTGGTCCTAGTATAGCTTACGCTCTATGGACTGTAACCGCTATTTTGGTCGCTTCCGGAAGGACCAGAATATCAGCACCGTGCCCCTGCCGCTCCATAGCCAGGGACATGGCTTCTTCCAGGCTCTTCACCGGCTGCATATACATTTTCCATACCAGATCAGGAGACAGTTCCGAGAGCAGAAATATCTGGGCATGATCCAAGACCCGGCAGATCGCGTAGGCCTTGTGGCCACCCAGTTCGAACCGGTGGTTGAAACGGTCGACAATATCCTGGGGGCAGTCAGATTGTTCGATCCATGCCTGGAAGGTATCTTCACCCAGACCTTCCCGGCACTCGGCTGCCAGGATGATTGAACCTCCCGGCTTGACAGCCAGCAAAGCTGAATCCAGTGCTTTCTGGGCCTGGTACATATTGATATCCTTGGGGTAGCCTCCACAGCTGGCAATGACGATGTCAGCCCGGGAGGCAATTTCCACTGTACTGATCTTTTCACAAAAACGGACCGCCTCCAGCCAGGCCAATTCCACATCCCCGGCGGAACAATAAGCGATGTCTTGCTTGGACTGAGTCACCACATTGAGAATGAAATCCACCCCGGCCCGGCGGGCCGCCTCCAGCATCAGATCACTGACCGGATTATCCTGGTAGTTGCCCAGGCAGGCCCGGCGGTCGCTCATCATCTTATGGTTGGCCTCTATGGCTTGGCGGGAGGCGATACCAGGCAAAATCGACTTCCTGCCCCCGGAATACCCAGCAAAATAGTGCAGTCCAACAACTCCAATGGTAACAAGGAGATCAGCCTGGGCGGCGGTGCGGTTTATTTCCAGCTCCAGGCCGTTGGACAAACGGCCCAGGGATAAAAGGTTGCGGTCGCAATCATGATTGACTATTTTGTATCGAGCAGCTATCTCCTCCCCAAAAACCCTGCGGTTCTCTTCCCCAGTATGGTGGCGATGGATGCCGGTGGCAATGATCAGGGTGATATCTTCGGCCTTGATGCCTGCCTGCTCGATTTCCGCCAGCAAAGGGGGCAATATCTGCTGATTGGGAGTAGGACGGGTCAGGTCATTGACCACCACCACCGCGTTGCGGGCGGATTTGCGGCGGATTATCTCCCCCAGTGGCGAGGTGCCGACAGGATTCTTCAAGGCGCCCGCCACCAATTGCG
>JAAZOA010000067.1 GCA_012798055.1 Syntrophomonadaceae bacterium
GCCATTCCCTCGTACTTGCCCAGGCGCCCGCCTTTAACCAGATTCTCCAATGAATCCACCAACATGAACATCTCCATATTGTTTCTGAAAGCATTTAGTCTTACGCGCATCTCTTCCATAGCCAGTCCTTTCCCTATCATCTCCGCAGCCTTGATAATGAGGATCCCCGTGCCCAACGATATTGACAGTCCATCGTATATCGTGATACGGTCGGTCTTCAGCATTCCAGCCGCAAGGTGCGCATTCTGGTAGGCGCTGCTCAAAGCCGACGATATACAGAAGAAGATTACCTGATCGGCTGACGAGAGACCCTTTTCGAACGCAACCATCAGGGTGCCGGGATCCGGGGCGGCGGTTTTAGGTAAAGCCTTTGAATTAAGCATTTTCGATGCGAACTCTTCCGAGGTTATCTCAAATCTCTCCAGATAAGTTTCTCCGCTGCCAAAGCTCACTTTAAAGGGCACCAAATCGATATCCAGTCGTTCTATATAGTGCTGAGGAAGATCACATGAAGTGTCGGCTATTATTTTGATGGACATCATACTATAATCACCCTTTCGTCATTCTCCAGCTGCCTTTCAACGTCCATTCGCTCTGCAGATATACAGGTGGCTGCAGGTTTAAAAGCGATCATATTTAAAGCTATTATCGCACATATTCTGGTTCAAACAACGATAAAGGCGAAGTATTTTAGGGGCTTCAGGCATTCTCTGCTATAATTATATTAATTTACCGATTGGAGAATCGCTCATTATGAAAATGGACTTTTGGTCAGGATTGTGTCGGTTTTTAACCGTCATATATCTATTCATCAGCATATTCTGGTCCTTTTACTCGTTGAGGTTCAAGAAACTGTGGCATCGCAGTAATTGGATCGAAGAAAGGCGGCAGGAACTCTATGTTCTCGAGGCCCGCCGCTTTAGACATACCGCCGTAAAATTAGGTGGTCTGCTGATTAAACTGGGCCAATTCTTCAGCACCAGGGTGGACATCCTCCCTCAGGACAGCATCCGCGAATTGTCAGGATTGCAGGACGAAGTTGAAGCCGTGCCTTTCAAGGATATCCGTCATGTAGCTGAAACCGAGTTTTCTCGCCCTTTGGAGGAGATATATACCAGTGTAGAAGAGATGCCGCTGGCTTCAGCATCCTTGGGTCAAGTCCATTGTGCTGTGCTTCGTAATGGCGAGGGGGCAGCAATCAAGATACTGAGGCCTGGCATTGAGCAATTGGTAGACGTCGATCTGAAAGCCGTCCGCAGATTCATCGATTTTCTCAAACTGTTCACAGACCTTGAGCGATCAATAGATATCGACGCAATCTACCTGGAGTTCTCTGACACGCTGCGAGCTGAGCTGGACTATATCAAAGAAGGTCACAATGCTGAGACTATCGGGGCTAATTTTGCCGACGATCCCGATGTCATAGTTCCGCGTATATATTGGGAATATACTACGCGACGGGTTTTGACCATGGAATTCATGGGGGGCATCAAGATTTCCAACTACCAGGAGATCGAACAGGCAGGGGTGAGCAGAAAAGCCGTCGCCAGCAAACTCTTGCAGACTTACATTCAACAGATCCTGATAGACGGTTTTTTCCATGCGGATCCCCATCCAGGAAATCTTTTCGTCACCTCAGATGGCAAACTGGTCCTGATCGATTTCGGAATGGTGGGGACTATTCCCCCGTCATTGCGTGAGATCCTGGTTGAATTGGTCTTGGCGCTGGTCAAACGCGATAATCTCCAGGTGGTAAGTTACCTTAAGCGCATAGGTTTTTTGCGCTATAACGCGGACAATGAGTTGGTAGCCAGGGCTGTTGGTATCCTTCTGGAAGAGGCTTTGGGAGCCGGAACTGACCCCTATTCTGCAGATTGGGGACAATTTCTCACCGACCTGGAGACACTTCTTTACGAACAGCCATTTCAAATCCCAGCTCAATTCACTTTTATGGGCAGAGCCTTGGGGACACTCTATGGTTTGTGCGTTGGACTTGATCCAGACATCAATTTCCTGGATGAAGCCAAACCCTATTTGAAAGAGATGGGCAAAGGTGAACAGGGGCTTTGGAGTATAATTGCAGAGAAGGCGGCCTTGCTGGGATCATCCCTGGTAGAGATACCACCGGTTGCAGAAAAGGTCTTGCGGCGCATGGACCGCGGGGAAATAAGCCTGAAACTCCCGCTCAGCAGTCTGGAGGATGTCATTGATGCTCATACCCGGGCGGTGAAAGTGCAGACCTGGGTTATCCTCTGGGGTATGGTTATGGCCATTGCAGCCTATTTGTTCGTGAACCGGTACCAGGAGCTAAGCATTTACTGTCTTTATTTCTCCCTGCTGCCGCTGTATTTCATCTCTAAATATAGCCGTGCACCCCGAAAGAGACACTTCAAAGCCCCGCCTCCCCATATGATAAGGCAGAGGAATCAGAACTGAAATCCTAATAAGCTGTGGCAATCGATGTTTAGTTCAAGATTGTTGTCGTTTTCTAAATCGAACCTGTCATAAATTTGTAATCGAGTAGATCTACATAAATATATCTGGGAGCCTTGATAATTTCGGTTTTTTTCAATAATATATTGACTGCATTGCTGGCAGCAAGGATTGAAGCCAGGCCGGTCCCGATACTACAGGTTGGTACAGGTCTTCGTCCAGATATGATTTCTTGAATCATAGCCATAGAAAGGGTATTTGTTATATACATGGGTACAACTGGGAGTACCCGCTCAATGGGAACAGATATTAATTGGCATTGTTCAAGGTCCTGATCCGGGGACAAGTTATTATACTCTTCAAGCGTAATCCCTTTCGGATCAAAATTTACCATTAGGGCTCCAAATCCAATTGCCCCTGCGAAAGCATAATAGATACCCCTATGACGTGCTGCCCGCTGCAGGTAGATGGACTCCTTCCATGCACCATAATCCATCTCATCGATTACCAAGTCATAATTTTCTACAAACAGTTCTGCGTCTGCCATTGAAGTTATCCCTTTGTGATCAAATTCTAATTCAACATCTGGATTTATTTCCTTCATTTGCTGATTAACCACATCAGCTTTGTGACAACCCATTGTATTGATTGCAGCACCATACTGCCTGTTTATATTGCTTGGTTCAAAGGTACCCGGATCTGTCATCTTTATTTTACCTACACCTATTCTGACCAGCCTTTCAATTAATAATCCACCGACCCCCCCTACACCGGCCACAGCGATAGCGCATTTTTTTAGCTGTTCTTGTTCGGTCTCGGTGAATATACCAATGTTTCGAATGAAATAGTCGCTGTAATGGCTTTCCACATACGCCCCTCCTTGTCAATAAATACTCCTTAAAGATAGCTCCGTTCAGTATTGCTTCTATAGTATCAGACTTGAGGATAACTCATCACTAAACTTAAAACAAAGACCCGAGCTTTGCTCAGGTCGGATACAAAATATAGACTTCAGTGTTCTCTAATTTAACTGACACTTTTGATTTGATGGATTGCTTGATCTACTTTGATGGTACCTTCTCTAACCAATCTGGTAAAAATATTGGCAGTAAGTGGATCGAACTGGGTGCCAATTGCGCCTTCAATTTCACTTAGTGCTGCACTAACGCTCAGTGCTGGCCTGTAAGGACGATTAGAGGTCATGGCGTCGAATGCATCAACTACAGCCAGGATTCTGGCAGCCAATGGGATGTTTTCTCCCCTTAATCCGCGTGGATAGCCCTTGCCGTCCCAGCGTTCATGATGCCCGATTACTGCCGGGATAACATGATTCATCGATGGCAAGTGCTTGATAATCGTAATAGACATTTCTACGTGCTGTTTTACAATATCGAATTCCTCATTGGTAAGGCGTCCGGTCTTAGTCAGTATGTGTTCGGGTATGCCTATTTTGCCAATATCGTGTAACAATGCCGCTTCTCTTATTATTTCAACATGCGATTTGTCCAGGGCCAGGTTGCTGGCCAAAACTGTAGCATATTCAGCCACCTTCTGTGAGTGCCCAAATGTGTAGTGGTCCTTAGCGTCTATTGCTGCAGTTAGTGCATAGATGGTCGTAGCATAAGACGGTTTAGAACTTAGACCTTCTGTGCTGTCATAGTTGTTGTCCGTAAGTGGCTGAACTTCGGGTGTGTATATAACGGTTTGATTCTTGCCTGAATTCTTTGCCGAATACATAGCCAAATCTGCCCTCTTCAACAGCTCTTCGCCGTTTGGAGCTGCATGGGGGTATGTACACACACCTATGCTGGCGGTCAGGAACCTCTGAGTTACATCAGTCATGTTAAAAAATGTTTTCTCAATGTCTGTTCTGATTTTTTCTGCCAATTCATAGGCCATCTTGGAGTCATGGTACGGTAGGAGGACGGTGAATTCTTCACCCCCATAGCGACACACAACACCCTTCTGACCCACATTTCTTTGAAGAATAGCGGCAATCTTTTCAAGTGCACCGTCACCCTCTATATGACCATACAGATCATTAAACAGTTTAAACAGATCAAGATCTATCATCAGAACTGACAGTTCACCATTGCCAACTTTGGCTATCTGTTCTGCCAGGGCTTTATAGAAATAGCGATGATTATAGAGTTTAGTGAGACTATCGGTCATCGCTTCATTCTGCGAGCGGGCGAATAGTCGGGCGTTCTCGAATGCAACTGCCATTGACGCTCCTAGATATGTTAGCAAGTCAAGGTCATCCAAGGTATACCCTGTATTATTGTGTTTGCGGGTAAGCATCATCATCCCGATGACATCGTTCCGACTCCTGATCGGTATTATGACCTCAATACCAAGGTCGTGAATGTCCCTTTTCTCTTTTTCCCACATTGATTTGAAAAAAGCCGATGAATAGAGATCCCCTCTCAGAAGACTAGTATGTTTGGTGGCAAACCAAGTAACAATCGGATTGTCTGTTGAGATTTGGAAATCTGGTTTGAATAGTTGAGAGGAGGTTTTAAATACTGAGTAATTTTCTTCATCATCGTCTTTGATCATTATCAACACTTGATTAGCCCTTATTGCTAATTGGACAGCCTCAATAAGCTCTGCAGCAATACTGTTCAAATCAAGGTTGTTGGATATAACTGAACTAAAATTTTTGAGAGCTTGTCTACGCGAATATTCAGCTTTATAGAACATCTTGTCAACTAGATTGCTACATAGTCTGTATAAAGGCTGAAAAATCAAAGCTGTTATCAGTGCCGAAAATATCGTAATATACGAATCATACTGATGATACATGCCCTCCGTCTGTCTGTTGATAAACAATACTGCATATACATAAGTACCTGTGATTATAGTGACGGCAAATGCATAAACCAAACCTTTGGTGACCATGAAACGCAATTCCAACAATCGATATTTATAAATGGCAACAGTAATTAGGAGAGCGTTAATGAAACAAGTGAGTATGTCAAAGGGGTATTTACCAAGCGAAGGCGATATGTTGGTAAGAGAACCCACAAACATGATGGAAACACCCAACACAATAAGGCTGATACGGCTATATGTAGTGGTGCCTAATACAATCCCTTTGTAAGCTCGGATTAGAATAGCTGCTATAATAATAAACATAAACACATAAACTGGGGTAGCCAAGGGGCCTAAAGTATAAACAAACTCGACCGATTTAAAAGGAGTGCCATTATACATGACCATATACGAAACAACTCTGGCATCAGACACGACATAACCCAGCAATCCAGCGGTCATAGCTGCAACGGTTAGTACGCCCCATAATGCCATCCAAAATCTGCTTAATGTACCGACAAAAACAGACACAAACAGGTATATCAAACCTGGAACCGCAAGCATACCACCTATCATAATACGATTCCAGAAGAACACCCCCGGGTATAACTCCAAGCGCATTAATACTGCAGAAGCAGTCCAAACAATCAAGGCTCCCAATGCCAGCATAAAGATTTTTATGTTTTTGTCCTTCTGGGATATGGCCAGAGAGAACATCAATAAAATGTAACTTGCCAAAGCAACGATTGGCACGCCCCAGAAAAACAAATGCGAAAGCGGCATCAAGACACCTCTTTTCTGCTCACACCATGTGCGATTTTCAGAACTTCAGTGATGTCATATTTAGGTGGATTCATTCTGCGCAGATCCCTTTTGAATATATTACCAAATTGTTTAATGGAGCCTCGCGGAATTATCGATACCATCAAAGGTTCAATGCCTAGTAATGCCTTAAGATCTTTGTAATCGGAATCAATATACCTGAAATATATGGCCAAATGCTCGGTTATTAAATCTTTGGTCAGTCCTCCAGATCTCTGATTGCTGCCAACTTCAACATAAAGATGAAGATAAGCCCTCTTAAGTTCATCGTATTCCTTGACCGCAAACCAATCGTTTATATCTAGTTTAGAAATAGCCAGAGCTTCAGTAATCGTTGCCTCAGAAATACGTGTGAACCCAGCAATATCTATAATCCCAGGTATGCGATCCACATATTTGAACTGCGGTATTCGAATATCATCCTCTTCGTTGGCAAGAGAAACACACCGGAAAATATCTCCTACGCGGTATCTAACAAAGGCTCCGCCCTTGAGATTTGATAAAACTAATTCATATTCATTACCCGGGACTATTTCATCCATCAAATATGTATTAGGTACGTACGTTGGATCCTCGATGTTCTTTTCCATCTCAACTTTAGGTATAAATTCATAAAAACCAACGTCGGGGAAAAACACCATCCCGTTTCTGCTCCAGGTTTCCGTTCCAATACAAGCAGGTTCAGTACCCCCGAACATTTCCAGAGGTTTGATGCCCCACAACTCCTCAATTTTCTTTTTAAGGTGATCGGAATCGGTACCTGCACATATTAGTCCCTTAAGGTTCCAGATATCTTTAGGGACAATCGGTCTGTTTTCCTTCTTGCTCCGGAACCAAGCTTTCAGCAGGCGATAATTCATTTTGGGACTGTTTTTATATATCTTAAATTTCCCCTCAGTCCCACTAGTGGAAAAACTCTCACCCATTTTAACGATGACACTGCTCAAGCCAAAAAAGAGATCAACCCCCTTTTGGATCCCCAGACTAAAACCTAATCTGTTCCGTTCACGAAAACTCATCGTTTCAGCTAGTTGAGTCGGCGGTAGAAAATTGACTGATAGCTCATCCATGATTACGTGGGGAACTAACCCAGTAATATATGGCAGCGGAGCCATACCATAGAGGAACCTTTCTCCTCCGCGTAACGAAAAATGTCCTTTGCGATCACTGGTAGACATGATCAAAATCGCTAACAGATTATTCTTGTAGGATTTAATCATATTCTCAGTATATGGTGCAACCTTGACCGGATTTATGCATCCCTCCCAAGTAGTCTCGATCCATAACAGAGGCTTTGCTGGAAGCGCAGATTCAACTTTTGCCAAAAGCAGGTCCGAATAATCTTCATAGGTTGTCAAAGGTACGGTGTTCCTGAATTCATCAACACTACCGGGCTTGTTACCACTCATTATTCTCCTGCCCAATTCGCAGTTGCCATACAAATCTATCTGTTCCATCATTAGTCGGTTCTGTATTTCCATATACTGCGGCAGGTTCAAATCCAAGAAACCACAATACTCCTGCCATATTTCATCATATTTTCTTTGACGGAGTTTATCATTGATACTCATCTTTTATCCCCTAACAACAGAGATATGTACACTCGTGAATAGTAATAAATACCTATTTATTAGTACGAAAAAACTAAGAAAAAACCAAGGGTATACTCTATTCGTACTGACTTCGGGAATACCTATTAGATTAATTACTGAACTAGTAGCCATTCATCGCGATTATCAAGACAAATCCCGTTATTTAGGAATATTATGCTATATAACCGTAGACTAAACCCATTATAACTGCAATTACATGAATATAGCATATTACATGAAGAAATAATTTACAACAGAAATATTATATTTTACCAAATATTTAAGTGTCTTATTGTCGAATATTTCCTACTTGCATCCGAGCGAAGAAAGGCACTTAGAGATACTAGCCTTATTTGGTATTAGGAAAGGTACCTGGAGTTTGTATTTGTCATATCCAGGAATGGTTTGTGGGAATATCCATCGATCCTGTATGTAGACATGGACTATGTCTAGACTGGTCCAGATTACACCTGCGATAAACATCAAGATTTTACCTGATGCTAACCAAAGGAACAGATATAGAAAGAAGAACCAAAAAACACCAACATGCCTGCATAGCGCCCACATACCCGTGTCAATAAGTTTTA
This sequence comes from Syntrophomonadaceae bacterium, assembly GCA_012798055.1. GTDB lineage: Bacteria > Bacillota > Syntrophomonadia > Syntrophomonadales > Syntrophomonadaceae > PHAA01. The sequence goes on from JAAZOA010000067.1 coordinate 8,249, forward strand.
TGTCCTTCATTTCCACATATGTTCTTTTGAAGGGCAATGCGAAGAAAAGTGAATATATCATCAGAATAAGCGCTACAAGTGCTAACGTAAGGA
>JAAZOA010000068.1 GCA_012798055.1 Syntrophomonadaceae bacterium
CCCAGCCGGAGCCTGCCCCAGGGAGGGATTCTGCAGATCGAGACTCCCCTCAATGCTTCCAATGTAATGCTGGTCTGCAACAAATGTAAAAAGGTCACCCGGGGGGCGACCAAGGTTCTGGACAATGGAATCAAAGCCAGAGTCTGCAAGAAATGTGGAGAAGTACTGGACTAAAACTCCTAAGAAGGGAGGCCAAAGGTCGAATGGCCAAGTTATTAGAACAATATAAACAAGAGATTACTCCCAGATTGATGGAGAAATTTGCATATAAGAATGTAATGCAGGTGCCGAAGATCGAGAAGATCATCGTCAATATAGGAGTAGGGGAAGCTATTCAGAATCCCAAGGCTCTGGATGGGGCGGTTAATGACCTGATGGTGATCACCGGGCAGAAGCCGATCATCACCCGGGCCAAGAAATCAATCGCGGGCTTCAAATTGCGGGAAGGCATGCCGATAGGCTGCAAAGTGACCCTGCGGGGTGAGAGGATGTATGATTTCCTGACCCGCCTGGTCAATATCGTGCTGCCCCGGGTGCGGGACTTCCGCGGGGTTTCACCCCAGGCGTTCGATGGACGCGGCAATTTTTCATTGGGTATTAAAGAACAGACCATATTCCCGGAAATCGAGTATGACAAGATCGACAAAATCAGGGGCTTGGAAGTGGTCATAGTCACCACCGCCAAGACCGATGAGGAAGCCAGGGAACTACTTAAAAGCATGGGAATGCCATTCAGATAGGAGGGGTGTTTGGCGTGGCCAAAAAATCTTTGATTGCTAAACAAAAGCGCCCACAGAAGTATGGAGTTCAGGAGTATAACCGCTGCAAGATATGCGGCAGACCCCGGGCTTACATGCGTAAATTCGGTATGTGCCGGGTTTGCTTCAGAGAGATGGCTCATCGGGGCGAGATCCCGGGAGTCACCAAATCAAGCTGGTAGGTTAGATAAAGGAGGTAAAAGTCATGGTCGTTACTGATCCCGTAGCCGATTTCTTGACTAGGATTAGAAACGGTAATATGGTCATGCATCCCACGGTAGAAATACCGAGTTCGAAGCTCAAAATGGCCCTGGCCCAGATAATGAAGGACGAGGGATACATCAAGGATTTCGAGTTCATTAAGGATGGCAAGCAGGGGATAATCAGAATATACCTGAAATATGGACCGAATAAGGAAAAAGTGATCACCGGAATGAAGCGGATCAGCAAACCAGGTCTGAAGGTGTATGTGAAAAAAGACGAAGTACCAAAGGTTCTGGCTGGGCTTGGGACAGCAGTTGTTTCTACCTCGCAAGGGATAATGACTGACAAGAAGGCTCGCAAGGCAGGCCTGGGCGGAGAAGTCATATGCTATATTTGGTAGGTGCAACATTAATCGCGACCTTTAGGGAGCACCAGGAGTACCCGAAGGGTGCAACATCAATCGCGATCTTCAGGGAGCATCAGGAGTACCCGAAGGGTGAAGGAGGAATGAACGGTGTCCAGAATAGGTAGGAAGCCTATCGCTCTACCCCCAGGCGTAGAGATAAAAGTCGAAGACAGAGTGATGACAGTTAAGGGACCCAAAGGTGAATTGTCCCAGGCTGTTCCGGAAGATATTTCTATAGAACAAAAGGGTGATGAATTGTTGGTAACCAGACCCAGTGATGCCAAACGGCACCGGGCCATGCATGGACTTACCCGGGCGCTCCTGGCCAATATGGTTACTGGAGTCACCACTGGTTTTGAGAAAAAACTGGAGATGGTCGGGGTAGGATACCGGGCCCAGATGCAGGGCAGCAAGCTGGTATTGAATCTCGGATTCTCGCACCCCGTGGAGATAGATCCCCCGGCCGGGATCGAGTTCGAAGTGCCGGCCGTGACCAGGATAACGGTCAAGGGTATAGACAAGCAGCTGGTAGGCAATACCGCCGCTGACATCAGGGCATTGCGCAAACCCGAACCGTACAAAGGCAAGGGACTGCGTTACGAAAATGAAGTAGTAAGGCGTAAGGCCGGCAAGACTGGTGCCAAATAACTAGGAAGGGAGTGACGACATTGATCAAAAAGACCAGTAAAAAAGAACTCAGGCAGGGCCGCCATGTGAGAATACGGTTAAAAATCGCCGGTACGGCTGAAATCCCCCGGCTGTGCGTCTACCGCAGCCTGAACCACATATACGCCCAGCTGATCGATGACGAAAAAGGCGTCACCCTGGCAGCCGCTTCGACTTTGGATAAGGACATGGCTGATTTGAGCAGCACCAGCAATGTGGATGCAGCCAAGCGGGTTGGCGGGAGCATAGCCTTGAAAGCCAAAGACAAGGGCATAACCATGGTAGTATTCGACAGAAACGGACGCAAGTATCACGGCTGTGTATCGGCTCTGGCAGATGCCGCCCGTGAAAACGGCCTAGTTTTTTAGGCGCTGAATGACGGAGGTTAGGAGGGAAAAGATGATAGAGAAGGAACAGGTAGCACCGGAGTTTATCGAGAAAGTTGTAAACATAAACCGGGTTGCCAAGGTAGTGAAAGGCGGGCGCAGATTTAGTTTCAGCGCGCTGGTAGTAGTGGGTGACGGAGAAGGCCGGGTCGGAGCTGGCAAGGGCAAAGCCACCGAGGTGCCCGAAGCGATCCGTAAAGCTATCGAAAGCGCGAAGAGAAATATGATTGACATTCCCTTGATCGACAGCCGGACCATACCCCATCAAGTAGTAGGTAGATTCGGCGCCGGACAGGTATTGCTCAAACCGGCTTCGGCAGGTACCGGAGTCATCGCCGGCGGACCAGTGCGTGCGGTCCTGGAGGCAGCAGGCCTGAAAGATATCCTCACCAAGTGCATCGGGACTTCCAATGCCAATAACGTGGTGCGGGCTACCATGGAGGGACTGAAGAGCCTGAAAAAGGCGGACCGCG
>JAAZOA010000069.1 GCA_012798055.1 Syntrophomonadaceae bacterium
AGTTGATATTGCAGTATTCCCCACGCGTGTGGGGGTGAACCGATTAATGAATTAATCTGGAAGGATGATAAGTTGTATTCCCCACGCGTGTGGGGGTGAACCGGAAATTGATCTTGCGGATTTGGTCGCTTCAAAGTATTCCCCACGCGTGTGGGGGTGAACCGATACTGTTGGCCAGAGTATGCAAAAGGCTTTTGTATTCCCCACGCGTGTGGGGGTGAACCGTTTACCCTGGAAACCAGAAGATTTTTCTTGCCGTATTCCCCACGCGTGTGGGGGTGAACCGCAACAACCATGGTTCCGTTGCCCAATTCTTGAGTATTCCCCACGCGTGTGGGGGTGAACCGTATGAGAGTCTTGAGGACACTTGGAAGGATATGTATTCCCCACGCGTGTGAGGGTGAACCGACAGTTGCGATCAATATATTATTTCAGTGGGATGTAAGGGTTAGGAACCAATGATTTGGAGGCTCAAGACCATCAATTAGGAATTTGATTTCGTAACAAGGTGGCAAAAATGTGGCAAAACCTCCAGACTCGTTATCCATCCAGAAAAAGAAAAAACCCGCCATCGCAGGCGGGGTCTATACTCCTGATGGTCGGGGTGACAGGATTCGAACCTGCGACTTTCTGGTCCCAAACCAGACGCGCTACCAAACTGCGCCACACCCCGAACTCCTAAATAATAACATCAGTAGCGGAAATGTGTCAAATCGCCGAAAGTATGCCTCCCAGCATGCTCCCTTTTGCCGATGCCCGGGAGAAGTAAATATGGCAGTATGAATTGACCTGTTCTATAATTATAATATAGATGTAGGAAATATCCGGAAAAACCAATCCTCAGGTAATGTCCTGCAGAATGGGGGGGATTTAATCATGGCCGAACCAGAGGTTACCAGCAAGAGGTCTAGCGCAGAAGACTGGATGACAGCCCGCGGACCCAGGTCCAACGGATTGGCAATCCTTTTGTTTTTGATGTTGGCAGGGGTGGCTGCTTATACCTATTTTATATGGAATTCTCTTTGGTTGGCAGTGCTCCTGGGAGTCCTGGCAGTAATAGCGGGTTGGTCATTGCGGGTCGCCAAGCAATGGGAAAGGGTGGTGGTCTTGCGCTTGGGCAAATATCATCGTTTAGCCGGACCCGGTATTTTCTTTATCATCCCGGTTATTGATGAGGTCCCTATTTGGATAGATCTGCGCATAAGGACCACCTTTTTCGCGGCCGAGAAAACACTGACCCGCGACAATGTGCCAGTTAACGTAGATGCAGTGATGTTCTGGGTGGTAAATGAACCGATCAAGGCTGCGCTGGAGGTGGAAGAATACCAGAAAGCCATATTCTGGGCGGCTCAGACCACCCTACGGGATGTCATCGGCAAAACCGAGCTGTCAGCCATGCTCACCGGACGAGAACAGCTGGATGAGGAATTGAAGCAGATGATCGATCATAGGACCGAATCCTGGGGAGTTTCAGTGACCTCCGTGGAGATCCGGGATGTCATGATTCCCACCGAACTCCAGGATGCCATGTCCCGTGAGGCCCAGGCCGACAGAGAGCGCCGGGCCCGGGTGATCCTTGCCATGGCTGAGGTGGAGATCGCCGACAAATTTACTGAAGCTGCCAAGAGCTACCGGAAAAATCCCGAGGCATTCAGTCTGCGGGCTATGAACATCTTGTATGAGGGCATCAAACAGAAGACCGCCCTGGTAATAGTCCCCAGCAATATGGTGGATTCGCTCAATCCGGGCGGGATTCTGGGCTATGTGCAGCGCATGAAAGAGGCAGATAAGTGGGCGGAAAGCAAAGACGAAGAGGATCTGATGGTCCAGCCCCAGGATTGATTTGTGCTGCTTCGGTAATTTACAGGTGACAAAACAGATGCAAAAAAAACCTGAAATCCCTGCCCGGTCACTTGACTTGGCAGGGTTATTTTATTTATCATTTGATGGTAGGATCGGATAAAGTGCGGAAGTGGCTCAGTGGTAGAGCATCGCCTTGCCAAGGCGAGGGCCGCGAGTTCGAATCTCGTCTTCCGCTCCATAGCTATCCATACCTCGGCAGTTGCCGGGGTGTTTAATTTTTTGTGTTTGCACAACTGATTCCGGTCGGGACTGGCCAGGGTGAGCGGTCACGGTACGATTCATAATTTAGTTAGGAGGAACATAGATGGAAGCCAGATTGGAGAAGATCGAGAAAAGCGAGGCCTATGTGGAGATAGAGGTGGATGCCGCTACTGTGGACGAAGGCTTGAACAAAGCTTATCGCAAGGTGGTCAAACAGGTCACCATTCCGGGTTTTCGCAAGGGTAAGGTGCCACGGGATTTCCTGGAGGCTCATTTTGGCAAGGAGATTCTTTTTGAAGATGCCCTGGAATTCTTGGTGCCAGCTGCCTACGAACAGGCCTTGCAGGATTTGAAAATCGAACCTCTGGCTCAGCCGGATTTTGAGATCGGGGACATCCAGTCTGGACAGCCTCTCCACATAAAGGTGAAAATCCCAGTGAGACCTGAGGTAGTGCTGGGGCAGGTTGAGGGGCTCGAAGTTGCGGTTCCGGTGATGGAGGTCAGAGAAGAGGATGTGGACCAGCGACTGGAAGAGATGCGTTCCCGCTATGCCCGCCTGATTGACAAGACTGATCAGGCTGCCGAACTTGGTGATACGGTGACCATCGATTTCATCGGCTCAATTGACGGAGTGCCTTTCCCGGGCGGCACTGGTGATGATTATCCCCTGGAACTGGGTTCCCAGACCTTCATCCCCGGCTTCGAGGAACAATTGGTAGGGCTTAGAGTAGGCGAGACCAAAGAGGTCAGAGTCACCTTTCCGGCTGCCTACCATGCGGAGGACTTGGCCGGCAAGGACGCAGTGTTCCAGACTACCGTCAAAAAAATCGAACACCGTGAACCCAGGGAACTTGATGACGAGTTTGCACAAGAGATCAGCGACTTCGATACTATAGCCCAATTGCGCGACGATGTGCATAAGAACTTGATCGAAGCCAATGAACAACGTCTTAACGGGTTTAAGAAAAGGGAGGTCCTGGCTCAGGCGGTTGCCCAGTGCAGTATAGATATCGCTCCTGCAGTAGCTGAGATGTATTTCGACTCCCTTTTGCAGCAGTTCGAGCAGCGATTGGCCAGCCAGGGGATAAGTTTGGAGCAATATTTCCAAATGACCGGCAGCAACTTGAATGAGTTTAAAAAGGATACCTATCCGGACGCTATCCGCAATGCTCAGACGAAATTCATGTTGGAGAAAATCATTGCTGATAAAGCCATAACCATAAGCGACGAAGAGGTCGAGAAAAAGATCGAGGAGATAGCTGAACAGACCGGTTTAAGTTTAGACCAAGCCCGCCAGAATCTGGAGGGAGTGCGGGAAAGACTGATTGATAGCCTGAAGGAAGAAAAAGCCATCGATTTCCTGGTGAATGCGGCGAAATTCATCCCCAAGGAAAATCCTGCTCCAGGCCCTGCGCCGGCAGCCGAACTTGAGGAATCCGGAGAATAGGGTTACAATAAAGGCATAACCTGGCATTGTTAGCAACAAGGAGGTATTTTGGTGTCATATCTCATTCCCATGGTAGTAGAACAGACCAATCGCGGCGAGAGATCCTATGATATTTATTCGCGGCTGCTTAAAGACCGGATCATTTTCCTGGGCAGCGCTATCGATGACAATGTGGCCAATCTGGTCATTGCCCAGCTTCTGTTTCTGGAGGCTGACAATCCCGATAAAGATATCAATCTTTATATAAATAGTCCGGGTGGGTCGATTACTGCCGGAATGGCAGTATATGACACGATGCAGCTGATCAAACCCAATGTGTCCACTATTTGTGTAGGCTTGGCCGCCAGTATGGGGGCATTTCTCTTGTGTGCCGGTGAAAAAGGCAAGCGCTTTGCCCTGCCTAATTCAGAGATTATGATTCACCAACCGATGGGGGGCACCCAGGGGCAGGCCACTGACATTGAGATCCATGCCCGCCGGATACTGCAGATGAAGGACAGCTTGAACCGGATCCTAGCGGAGAGGACTGGCCAGGATATCGAAAAAATACAGAAGGATACGGAACGTGATTATTTCATGTCTGCCCTGGAAGCAAAAGAATATGGTATTATAGATGAAGTGTTCAGTAAACGCATATAATGGACGTAGCCAAACTTCCCAGGAAAAAGAGGTGAAAGTATGCATAAATACGGGGACGAAAAAGGCCAACTGAAGTGCTCCTTCTGCGGGAAAACCCAGGAGCAGGTGAAAAAACTGGTAGCCGGGCCGGGAGTGTATATATGTGATGAGTGTATTGAGCTCTGCAATGAGATCATCGAGGAAGAACTGGCCGAAGATATAGGGTTCAAAATGGGTGATATCCCCAAGCCCCAGGAAATCAGGGCGACTTTGGATGAATATGTGATTGGCCAGGATACGGCCAAGAAATCCTTGGCGGTCGCGGTATATAATCACTATAAGCGCATAAACCTGGGTAATAAGCTGGACGATGTAGAACTCCAGAAGAGCAACATCATGATGCTGGGCCCCACCGGGAGCGGCAAGACTCTCCTGGCGCAGACCCTGGCGCGCATACTGAATGTTCCCTTTGCCATAGCGGATGCCACCTCCTTGACGGAAGCCGGCTATGTGGGCGAAGATGTGGAGAATATTCTGCTTAAGCTGATCCAAGCCGCAGATTATGATATTGAGAAAGCCGAAAAAGGTATAGTCTACATCGACGAGATCGATAAAATAGCCCGCAAGACTGACAATCCCAGTATAACCAGAGATGTCTCCGGCGAGGGCGTACAGCAAGCCCTCTTGAAGATACTGGAGGGTACTGTAGCCAGTGTTCCCCCCCAGGGCGGGAGAAAGCATCCTCATCAGGAATTCATCCAGATTGATACCAGTAATATTCTGTTTATCTGCGGTGGCGCTTTCGAAGGGATAGATAAGATTATCCAGAACCGGGTCGGGGAAAAAGTCATGGGTTTTGGAGCTGATATCAAGGTAAGGGCCGAGAAGAAAATCGGGGAGATACTCAACATGATCCTGCCCCAGGATTTGCTGCGTTACGGTCTGATCCCGGAATTCGTCGGCCGGGTGCCGATCATCGTCAGCCTGGAAGCCCTGGATAAGACCTCATTGGTTAAGATACTGACCGAGCCCAAGAATGCCCTGGTCCGCCAGTATAAGAAGCTGTTTGAACTGGACGGGGTCGACCTGGAATTCATGCCTGATGCCTTGCAGGCCATCG
>JAAZOA010000010.1 GCA_012798055.1 Syntrophomonadaceae bacterium
ATTGCTCAAGCATTTCTTCTATCATGCTGTTCAGGTTGTTTATAAGTATTTTGTGCAGGACCGATACCCCATCAGGTTGTTCATTTGCGTAACTGATGCGTGTGATGATGTCTTCTCCGTAGGTCCTCTGCATATTGCTGGTTGATGCCATTGCGGTCACAATGCCCGTCTGCATTTCCACCAGGGCAGCGAACAGGCTGGTGGTGCCTATATCCAGAGCCAAACCATAAACAGCTTCTTTTTGGCGGGCTATATAAGGCACTCTCTTGCCGTCCATGATCAGGGCATGCAGTTCCAATGCCGGTCTTCCCGGGCGGTCCAGCCCGGCCAGTTCATTCAAGTTGGACATGCTGATCTGCAGTCGATAATCCGGCAAAGCGGCTTTGATCCGGTCATACAGCGGGGTATGGGAATCCTGCAAACGGCCTTCGATGTAAAAACTCCTGGTGGTAATAGGTGTATCAGCGTAATGGACAGGTTGGTATTTCAGCAGATCCCCTTTGCTGGTGCCCTCTTTGGCCCAAAAATCTATGAAAAGAGTAAAATCCCCCTCGATCCTTGCCAGGCAAGCCAGCCGGTGTCCGGTTTTGATTTCCTCCGGTATCAGGTGGTCCCGCTCCGCAGAAGTAAGGGGACTGATGCTCCCTTGCATTCTGAATTTACATTTGCCGCAGGTCCCCTGGCCGCCGCAGGCTCCGCCCGTGTCCCAGCCTAGCATTTCCAGGGCTTCCCAGACTGATTTGCCTTTGGGAGTCCACCGGATATGTTCTTTTCCGTCCGGCTCGATAATGGTTGTCTTGACCTGATCAGCCATTTATTCACCCTCTGTTTCCCTGTATATTTATGTCCATGCAAGGTCTAGTTAATATTATATGCATTTGTTGTCCACAAAAAAAGGCGGCTTTAAGCCGCCTTTCAGCCTATATACTTATTCAGATTTGGTTTCGGTCATCAACACAAATGCAAAGAAGATTACCCAGGCCAGAGACGCCAGCAATGCCGTTGTTGCGCCGCTCCAATCGCCGGTCTCTTTGATCAGGGCATTTCCCTGGCTATACAGGATATTGAAGAATACTACGCCGATACCAGTAATAATGAATACCCACTTTTTAACCGATCCCGACAATTGAAATTTCTTGGCCCACGAGCAGAATTTCAAGAATATATAAGTGGATAACAGTACCATTATTATCAGTACCCAACCATTGTGGAATAATCCGGTCTCTGTGGTTTCCGCTGCAGCTGAAGCAAATATAGCTAACACTTATTCACCCCCCTTTACAAAAAAATTATATGCCTTAGCCTATTACTATGAACGATGCAAAACAACTAGTGCTGGTCCCATGCTATTTTAACATTCGTTCGATACCCTCAACTCTAATAGTTATTCTCCAGTACTGAACAAACTCCTGCAAAGTTTTCAATTTTTTTCGGCGAAAACCTGATTTATTTCCTCGCCAGGTCAGGCTCCCCCTCTGGAATTAAGCCTGCGGTTTTTGTATAATTATAAAGCAAGTAAATCAGACGATCGCGGGCATTTCGCCTGAGGAAAGTCGGAGCTCCGCAGGGCAGGGTGCTGGATAACGTCCAGTGGGGGCGACCCCAAGGAAAGTGCCACAGAAACAAACCGCCAGGAGCTTTCTCCTGGTAAGGGTGGAACGGTGAGGTAAGAGCTCACCAGCAGGCAGGCGACTGCTTGGCTAGGCAAACCCCACCTGGTGCAAGACCGAATAGAGGAGCCATGAAGTGGCCCGCTTCGCTCCCGGGTTAGGTCGCTTGAGGTGCCAGGCAACTGGCATCCTAGATAGATGATTGTCAAATACAGAACTCCGCTTATAGATTTACTTGCATACTGACAAAAAAGGAGGCATACATGCTGTACGCCTCCTTTTATGTATAAATGCAGGACAAATCTATTTCTTTTTCTTAGCAGCTTTCTTGGCTCCTTTTGCGGGAGCGGCTGCTTTTTTCGGAGCTGCTACAGCTTCTTTGAGGGATTTTCCGGGTTTGAAAGCAGGAACTTTGGTGGCCGGTACGGTAATTTCCTGGCCGGTGGCAGGGCTGATCACTTTTCTTTCCTTGCGTGCCCTTACTTCAAAACTACCAAAACCAATGATCTGCACTTTGTCTCCCTTTGCCAATGCGCCTTGTACGGTTCCAACCATTGCTTCCAGTGCTTTGGCAGCGTCCTTCTGTGTGAATCCTGCTTTTTCTGCCAGTGATTTCACAAGTTCCGATTTGTTCACTACAAAATCCTCCCCTTTTGTATTTTTTACCTAAATCTCTATTCCCCATCAAATCGGCAAATCCTGCAAAAAAAATAAATATTTTCGAATTTTTTTGAATATTTTTTTGCGGAAAAGCTGATTTTTTAGATATTTGCCCCGGGTCCTTTCCAAAACTGGGTGGCGCAGTTCAGTTGCATTCCCGCCCTAATGCCTATTTTTAGGCATTTTGTTCGTAAGCCCCGAAAGATTCAGGCTTCTTTGGTGTCTTAACCGATTGTTGCCCGGCACAACTGGATTTAAATGATTTTTATACATTCTGGGCCTAATCGATAAACAAACTCTGTTTCCAGTCCTTCAGAGCCGGCTTCAGCAGTGAGTAGTACGCACAAATATTCACAGACTATCTGTTCAGTTCCCTGGTGGCCTGCATCGATGACAGCAAGCCCCATATCCAAGGCTTGCCTGGCCTCATGGTATTTAAGATCACCTGTTACCAGAACATCGCATCCCCGGGCATTGGCCCGGTCCATGAAACTTGCGCCAGAGCCCCCCACCACCGCAATCTTTCGGACTTCCTGGGTTAAATCGCCTGCCACCCGCAGGTGGGCAAGCCCCAGGCGGTGTTTGACCTGATTACAAAAATCAGCCAGGCTCATAGCCGATTCCAGTCTTCCTTCCCTGCCCAAGCTATATACCCGGCCGGGATTTGATAAAGCGTAGAGATCATAAGCCACTTCTTCATAGGGATGAGCGTCCTGCATGGACTTCAGGGCCTGAGGCACAACTCCTGATGGAAGTATGGTTTCAAGCCGAATTTCTTCGGTTTCCTCTAACATCCCGGTCTGGCCTATGAAGGGTGAGGTGCCAGCCAGAGGGCGAAATGTGCCGATTCCCAGGGTCCTGAAACTGCAATCACTGTATTTGCCAATGTGGCCTGCTCCATTATCCATCAGGGCCCGGCGCACCCGGGCCTCATGATCCGGCGGTACATAGACCACCAGTTTAAACAAGTTCTCCTGTTTTCCTGAATCCAGGGGCTTGATGTCCAATAAGCCCAATTTCTCTGCTAGAAACTGGCTGAGCCCCTTGTCGCCGGCATCCAGGTTAGTATGGGCCGAATACAAGGTTATGCCAGCTTCGATCAGTTCTTTTACCATTCTGCCCATGGCGGTGTCCAGGTTGATTGTTCTAAGCCCTGTAAAGATGAAGGGATGATGGGTTATGATCATGTCTGCTTTTTGAGCCCGCGCATGTTCTAGCGCTTCATGGTCAAAATCCAGGGTTACTAATACCCTGGTGGCAGGCGCACGCAAATATCCTATCTGTAAGCCCGGATTGTCCCAGGCTTCAGCCAGACTAAGGGGGAACAATCTCTCAATTAGCCGGGTGATGTCACTTACCCTGGTTTGCATGCCAAATCTCCTCCAGTCTCTGGATTCTTTCCCGGATTATCTCGGCCTGGCGCCGGTTTTCCGCCTGAGTTGATGATCTTAGCCGTGATTCGATCCTTAGCCACGCCTGCAATATTCTCCAAATATATTGGCGTTTGATCTCAGTTTCAGCTTGCAGGATGCGGGGCCCCACGGCTATTTCAATATCACTTAGTTGATAGGGCTGCATACCAGGATGACTGGTCAGCACCAAATATAGGCGCCCTCTTTCCTCCACCACTGTTTCCGAGACTATCTGCCATCCCCGATCAGCCAGAGCCTGGCGCAAAACTTCGGGTTTGCTCATGGGCTGAAATACATAATTGGGGAAACTGGCTGCTTTCTCCCAGTCCGCCGCGAGCATACGCGCCAGGGTGTCGCCCCCCAACCCAGCCAGGATTACATTAGCAACCTCCCCTGGTGCCAGCACTCGCAGGCCGTCGCCCTGCCTGACCTCTATCCTGGACTGTAAACCATAGGCTGCAACTGCCCGGAGAGCCCGCTCCAGCGGTCCTGTTCCCAGTTCTCCGATAATAACTCGAGGGGCCACATTCTTTAGGGCCAGATAAATGGACAGTTGGGCATGATCAGCTCCTATATCGGCGGCGGTCTGGCCCGGTGTCAAAAGTGCGGCGATAGCCGCTAATCTTGGTGTTAGTGCGCACATAAATCAACCTTCCAAGTATATATAAGGAAAACCCGGATACCTTCGTAAGATACCCGGGATCTGAAGTCAAACCATACATACCTTATTTCAAACAGTCGGCAGGGTCTTAAAGCTAGCCTGAATTTCCTCGTCAGTGGGGACCACATCCTCCAGCTGCCCGGAAAGATAATTATCATATGCGTTGAGGTCAAGGTGGCCATGTCCGCTGAGATTGAAGACTATGGCCCGGGACACGCCCTCTTCTTTGGCTTTGAGAGCTTCATCTATCGCCGCCCTGATGGCATGGGAGGATTCAGGTGCTGGTACGATCCCTTCGCTCTGGGCGAAGAGCATCGCCGCCTCGAATACACCTCTTTGCATAACTGCAGTAGCCTCGAGCAGCCCATCGTGATAGAGCTGGCTGATCAGGGGCGATTCTCCATGATAGCGCAGACCACCGGCATGTATCCCGGCAGGGGTAAAATCGTGTCCCAAGGTGTACATCTTAAGCAGCGGTGTGAATCCAGCCACATCCCCGTAATCATAGGTGAACACTCCCCTGGTCAGGGTGGGGCAAGCTGTCGGTTCCACCCCCAGCAGGCGTACCTTTGCGCCAGTCAGCTTGTCGGGAATGAACGGGAGGGCAATACCGGCAAAATTACTGCCTCCGCCGCAACAACCAATAACTACATCCGGGTAGTCATCCACCATTTCCATCTGCAGCTTGACTTCCTGCCCGATCACAGTCTGATGCAAACACACGTGATTCAAGACACTGCCCAGGGAATAATGAGTGTCATCACGTTTGGCGGCGTCTTCCACCGCTTCGCTGATAGCAATGGCCAGGGTACCTGGTGTATTTGGATTTTTGGCCAGTTCAACC
>JAAZOA010000070.1 GCA_012798055.1 Syntrophomonadaceae bacterium
CGTGAAATAGTCAAACATCCATGCCTAAAGCACGTAGACATGGTAGAGATAGACCAGCGGGTGGTAGAGATAAGCCGCCGCTATTTTCCAGAGGTAGCTATGGCTCAATCGGATTCCAGAGTCGACCTGCAATTTGCGGACGGGGTCGAATATGCCCGGACTACGGATAAACGATATGATGTGGTGATCGTTGACAGTACTGACCCAGGCGGGCCATCAGAACAATTGTTCAGCTTGAAGTTTTATCAGGATATCTTTAGCATTCTGGAACCAGACGGTATGATTGTTGTACAGTCTGAGTCTCCGCTCTTTTTCCCAGCGCAATTTGAAAAATGCTATAAGAATCTCCAGGCTGTTTATCCTATAGTAGAAGTATACCTGGCCAGCATCCCCACTTATGTCAGCGGACCCTGGTCTTTCACCATAGGCAGCAAAAAATATTCTCCTTGCGACATCAACAATCCCCGTCCGATTAGCAATGATCTCAAATACTACAGCCTCAACCTGCATAAGGCATCATTCCATTTGCCACAGTTCGTTAATGAAATGCTGCACAAGTCTTGAGTGAAAGGGGATTCAAATTGTTCTATCTTGGCTGCCATCTCTCTGCATCAAAGGGCTTCAAACACATGGGTGAAGAGGCCTTGAGTATAGGGGCCAACACCTTTCAATTTTTTACTCGCAATCCGCGAGGTAGCAAGGCGAAACAGCTCAATCTCCCGGATATAGCCGCTTTTCAGAAAATAGCCCAGGAAAATGGCTTCGCTCCGGTTCTGGCTCATGCACCGTATACCCTTAATCCCTGTTCAAATGATCTCAAGGTCAGGGATTTCGCCCGAATGGTGATGGCGGATGACCTGGCTATCATGGAACACCTGCCCGATCAAATGTATACTTTCCATCCTGGAAGCCATGTGGGACAGGGGATCAAAGCAGGCATTGAATTAATAGTGCGACTGCTGGACACTGTAATAAAGCCCCAACTTTCAACTCTGGTACTACTGGAAACTATGTCGGGCAAGGGAAGTGAGGTAGGCGGTCGTTTTGAAGAAATAGCAGAAATTATAGCTTCGGTCAGCTTTCCAGACAAATTGGGCGTGTGCCTGGATACTTGTCACATTTATTCGGCTGGCTATGACATCGTCAATAACCTGGACGGGGTGTTGGAGGATTTTAATAGAATCATAGGCTTGCGAAGGCTAAAGGCTATTCACCTGAATGACAGCTTGACACCGTTCGGTGCCCATAAAGACAGGCATGCAAAGATTGGTGAGGGGAGCCTGGGGTGGGATAACATCACCAAAATAATCAATCACCCGCTTTTGTGCCGTTTGCCCTTCTACCTGGAGACTCCCAATGATGTCCCGGGTTACGCTGTTGAAATTAGGGCGCTGCGGGCCGCTTATAAAAGTTAGGGCAGCTCTCATTTCTGGGCTGTCGTCTGTTCGATTTCCAAGAGAAACTTCTTGATAGGCAAACCGCCTCCATATCCCACCAGCTTACCACTGGAACCGATAACACGATGGCAGGGAATAAAAATAGGAATGGGATTGCGGTGATTAGCCTGCCCAACTGCCCGGCAGGCCCTGGGGCTGCCGACTGATTCGGCAATCTGTCTATAACTCCTGGTCTCACCATATGGTATCTTCTGCAATTGATCCCATACCAAGCGCATGAAATCAGTACCCTGCGGCGCCAAAGGCAATTCGAATGCTTTTAATTCGCCGGCCAAATACTCCTTGAGCTGCTGGC
>JAAZOA010000071.1 GCA_012798055.1 Syntrophomonadaceae bacterium
ACTTTTTCTTGAGCCCGGCCGCTACTGCGGCAGGAACCAATGCGCTTACATCTCCCCCCAGCATAGCGGCTTCTTTGACACCGGTAGAACTAATATAAATATAGTCGGAATCAGCCATCATAAATACCGTCTCTACCTCGGGCATCAGTTTCTTGTTAAACATCGACATGGTGGCCTCATACTCGAAATCGGTCAAAGTGCGCAATCCCCGGATGATATACTGCGCCTTTTTGTCCCGCAGATAATCGACCAGCAACCCGGAAAAACAGTCAATTTCGATATTTTTCAGGTGTTTGGTCGCTTCAGCGATGAATTCTTTCCTTTCCGGCTGAGTAAAAAGCGCTTTTTTATAGACATTATGCACCACTGCCACGATTATCCGGTCAAATAGAGGACTGGTGCGCTCCAGAAGGTCAACATGCCCATTGGTTATCGGATCGAAACTGCCCGCATATACCCCTATCTTCACTACATGATTCTCCTTTTGCCCTGCCGCAAGGCCAAAAAGGCTTGATAACGCCAGCAAGCCAGGGCTGCTTGATAGTTAATATCTCCCTGTATTCAATATTCCGATACTGTTTAGTATTTTAGCATGGATAGCAATTAAAACAACAGTAAATCAGGGTTCAAATCCAGGCTTATTTCAGTGACTCTCTGCAAGCAAAAAGAGGATTCCTCCCGAAGGAGGAATCCTCATGGTAACTTGACCTTAGGACATCGACTGCCAGAGTACTTCGGCAACATCCAAAACCTTGGTGGGATCTTCAACATCCGTTTCCACACCCTTGACGCCGTCAGCTATCATGGTCAGGCAGAAAGGACAGTTGGTTACGATCATCTGCGGCGCAGGAGCCAGCAGTTGGTCGGTTCTGGTGTCATTGATGCGCTTGTAGCCTTCCACTGCATGTTCTTCCAACCACATGCGGCCGCCGCCAGCACCGCAACAGAATCCGAAGTTGCGGCCTTTTTCGATCTCTATGATACTGCCGCCAGCAGCTTTCAAAACTGCCCGAGGCTGATCATAAACACCATTGTGGCGTCCCAGGAAGCAGGAATCGTGATAGGTCATCTTGGCACCCAGGGCTTTATTGGGTTTCAGCTTGCCTTCCGCAATCAGCTTGGCCAAAATCTCGGTATAGTGATATACCTCAAATTTGCCGCCCATCTGCGGATACTCGTTCTTCAGGGTATTATAACCATGGGGACATACGACTATAATCTTTTTAACCCCGTAGTTGTTGAAAGATTCCAGGTTCTGACTGGCCAATGTCTGGTAGAGGTACTCGTTGCCGAGTCTCCTAGCCGAATCACCGCAGCAATATTCTTCAGTTCCCAGGTAACCGAAGCTTACACCGGCAGCATTGAGCAGCTTGACCAGGGCTTCTCCGACCCTCTTGTAACGATCGTCGAAGGAAACTGCACAGCCTGCATAGAGCAGGTACTCAAATTCCCCGCCGTCTTCAGGCAGCAGGTTGACTATTTCTCTTACGCCGCGCTCTTGGAGCCAGCCAGCTCTGCCAGCCCAGCCAACACCCCAGGGATTGTAGTTGCGTTCCATGTTGGTGAAAGCTGCTTGGGCTTCGCCAGGCATATCACCCTGCCACATGACCAGGTTACGGCGAAACTCCGTAATCTTGGGAATGTGTTCGATGTACATCGGGCAATGCTCCATACAGGCCCGGCAGTTGGTGCAGTCCCAGATAACGTCAGTGGTTACCACATCGTAGATAAGGCTCTGATCCATAACATTGACAGCTTCAGAAGCTTCTTCGGTCATAGCCATTTCGGCTTCTGCCTCTGGATGCAATTTGGCCTCTTTGAGATAGGGCGCTTTGGCATCCATATGTTCTTTCATATGTTGAATCAGGGTGATCTTGGGATTCAAGTGTTTGCCGGTATTATATGCCGGGCAATTCTCCTGGCATCTTCCGCAGCGAATACACGCATCCAGGTCGAGCAGGTCCTTCCAGCCGAAATCTTCAATTTTCTCGGCGCCAAAGGATTCAGCTTCTTCGATGTTGTATACCATACGGTTAGCGGAAGGTTCTAGGTCACGGAAGAAATAATTGAACATGCTGGCAAATATGTGCCAGAGTTTGGTGTAGGGTACTAACGCGATGAACAGGAAGGCGATAGCCATATGGAACCACCACAGGACGCGGTGCCACATGAGCAGGGCATCAACCGACATTCCACTCATGGCTAATCCAAAAATCCAGCCGAAAGGCGAGGCAATCTGTTCATAAGGCCTGCCCTCCAGGAAGGGAGTCATCTGCAACTGGGCCTGGACCCTGGCGCCTTCAATGATGAATCCAGTGAACAGGATAACAAAAATCAGCAGGATTACCCAGCCATCGGATGATTTGGTGTCATTGAGACGCTCCGGCTTCTGGATATAGCGGATGAAAGCCAGTACCAGGATGCCCACCATCGCCAGGAATCCCAGCACGTCAACGACCCAAGAAAATCCTATGTAGAGAGCACCTGCCAGATGAGGCCAGCCCAGCCAGTAATGGGCAGCATCGAATCCAGCCGCTGTCGCTAGTACTAGAAATCCCCAGAACAGGAAGGCATGCATCCAACCTGCCAGAGGTTTTCTTATCACCCGGGCCTGTGCGAAACTATTCACGAGGAAAGAGACCGTGCGGTCCCATAACCGGTCATTTCTATGAATTTCCCCTTTGGCCAGCATCCATACCGAGATCCTTTGCCACATGCCAGCCAGAATTATGCCGATGGGAATGAACATGAACAGATAAATCAGCCATTCGTAGGGAATGTTAGCCCCGACCTCGCGCATCGGGACTTCATAGAAGCCTCTCAGTTCTTCAAAGCCGAAAATCATATTTCCAATTCCTCCTTATACAACAAGCCAGGATACACTGGACATGCCTTCAGACATATCCAGTAATCCCAGCAGCAGCTCCTAAAAACCCTATTTCTTAAGTTCGGAACAGAGTATGGGTATTACTTTGAACAGATCTGCAACCACCCCAAAATCGGAAACATTGAAAATGGGAGCTTCAGTATCTGTATTGATAGCTGCAATAAATTTGGAGGAGGACATACCGGCCAAATGTTGGATGGCTCCGGAAATACCACAGGCAACATACAGGTTGGGAAGGACTACCTTACCGGTCTGACCAACCTGGAGTTCGTGTCCCAGCCAGCCTGAGTCGATGGAAGCGCGGGATCCGCCCACAGCTGCTCCCAGCAGATCAGCCAGTTGTTCAACCAATTTAATGCCTTCGGGGCCTTTACAGCCACGTCCGCCGGATACGACAACTGCAGCTTCGGAGAGGTCCGGTCTCGCGGAAACGGTAGGAATGAAGCTCTTGGCAACTTGATATACATCAGCAGCAGTTGCAGCAATTGCAACTTTCACAACTTCGCCTGCACCAGCGGTGCTGCCAACTTCCCATACGCCGGGGCGGATGGTTGCCAGAACCGGGCTGCCGGTTACTTCTACTTTAGCTAATGCTTTTCCGGCGTAGATGGCTCTGGTGAAAAAACCTTTGCCAGCCGAAATCTCAGCAGCTACAGCATCGGTGGCCAGACCAGCGTCCAGCTTTTGAGCCAGTCTGGAAGCCATGTCTCTGCCGTTGAAGGAATGGGCAAACAGCACCGCATTGGGGCTGAATTCCTTGATCATCGCTACCATCTGGGCAACATAAGCACCGGTGTTGTAAGCGGCAAAGAGATCATCATCGGCGACCAAAACCTTGTCAGCTCCGGCTGCAGCTAATGCAGGTGCTAATCCCTCAACACCCTTGCCGAATACGACTGCGCTTACCTCGTCGCCGCCCTTTTTCAGTTCAGAAAGCATTTCAAATGTAACTTTACGGATATTCCCGTCCTTTTGTTCAACAAAAACCCATGTTCCTGCCATGAATTACCCTCCTTTTTATCTACATAAATGAAATTTTATGTGATTATTTCACTTCGACCTTTACGGTATTCTTCATCCAGTCAGCCAGCTTCGCTGCACAGACATCGGCTTCGTCTTCGATTTTGATACCTGCGGTCTTGGCAGCAGGCAGAGCGAACTCGACGATCTTGACTTTGTTTTCTACTGCAACAGCATCAACGGTGGCTACCGGTTTCTTCTTGGCGGCCATAATACCCTTCATGGAAGGATAACGAGGTTCGTTCCAGCTTACCTGGCTGGAAATGACTGCTGGCAGGGCCACTTCGATCACAGCGGTTCCGCCATCAGCTTCACAGGTGCAGGTGGCTTTGCCGCCAGCGATTTCCACTGAGGTCATTACATTAACATGGGGCAGGCCCAGGATTTCTGCAATCCGGGTGGGAACCTGGGAAGAACCATCGTCAGCAGCAACGTGGCCAGCAAGTACCAGGTCAGGATTCTCTGCTTTGATGGCCGCGGCCAGAGCTACGGCCCGAGCATATTCATCAGCCGCAGTGTCTTGTTTTACCAGGATGCCCCGGTCTGCGCCCATCGCCAGAGCGGTACGGATAGCATCCATGGCCTTGTCGGAACCTGCACTAATAACAACTACTTCGGTAGCAACCCCTTTTTCTTTCAACTGAATTCCGCCCTCAACCGCTACCTCATCATAGGGGTTAATGATCAGGTTGATACCTGCATCGGAAATTACGCCGCCCTTCAATTCGATCTTGGCTTCGGTGTCAAATGTTTGCTTAACACACACTAGAACCTTCAAGTTCATTCCTCCTTTTCATCTAATGGTTTACTGCTATTCCAGGATAGATTAACCTAAAAACCTACCTTCTAACCATCACCCCCATGAGTATTGTATATATTTACTTTTTGCCTACGGCAATTTCACCGCCATAGTCATAGGCTCACCCACGCAAATTAACGGAGCCAATTTTATAACTTCTATACTGAACTTTATTTTCCTGCTTTTAAGATTTTTAAGGTAAAAATTTTTAGTGTCTGCCGGGTAGGAGCTATACTAACGCCCTCAAAGCCGCTTTGATTCCCTCCTGGGTCCTGGCCAGATCCTCCTGGCTATGAGCTGCCGAAACGAAACAGACTTCAAACTGGGAGGGCGGAAAATAAATCCCGCTCTCCAATAATTGCTGGTAGAATCTGGCATACAGACCCGTATCACAGCTCATGACCGCTTCATAGTCGACCACTGGCCGGTCGGTGAAAAAAAGGGAAAACATTGACCCCGAAACATTGATGGTGTAGTCCATGGACTGAGCCGCCAACAGGTTGTGGATCGCATTGGTGAGATCATCGGTCTTGCGCTCCAGACTCTGATATGTTGACGTGTCTTTAAGTCTGTTCAAGGTGGCAATTCCCGCCGCCATAGCTACAGGGTTGCCCGACAGGGTTCCGGCCTGGTATACTTCACCCTCGGGAGCGACCATGGACATGATATCGCCCCTCCCTCCATAAGCACCTACCGGCAGGCCTCCACCTATTATTTTGCCCAGAGTAGTGAGGTCAGGCTCGATTCCAGTCAAAGACTGTACCCCGCCATAGCAGACTCTGAAGCCGGTAATCACTTCATCAAAAATCAATAGGCTGCCATAAAGGGCGGTGATTTCGCGTAATCCTTCCAAAAAGCCGGGTTGGGGCAGTACCAGGCCCATATTGGCGGCATAGGGTTCGACTATCACCGCAGCAATGTTCGGTCCCGCCAGCATAAAAGCTTTCTTGACCGACTCCAAGTCATTGTATTTGCATACCAGGGTCTGCTCGGTGAAGGCTTTGGGTACCCCAGGGCTGGTGGGCAAGCCAGCGGTCAGCAATCCTGATCCGGCTTTGATCAGGAAGGTGTCGGCATGGCCATGGTAGCACCCCTCGAATTTTATGATCTTGTCCCGCTTGGTAAAAGCCCGGGCCAGGCGGACTGCGCTCATGGTTGCTTCCGTTCCCGAGTTGACCAAACGCACTTTGTCCATAGCCGGAAATGCATCGCAGATCAACCGGGCTAGTTCGATCTCTCTTTCGCAGCAGGCGCCAAAACTGGTTCCGTCGCAAACTGCCTCACAGATTGCCTGCGTTACCCCCGGATCGCAATGCCCCAGGATCAGCGGTCCCCAGGAGCAAACATA
>JAAZOA010000072.1 GCA_012798055.1 Syntrophomonadaceae bacterium
CGGGGTTGGCCTTGGAGGAGGTGCGCGATTTCCTGATGGCAATCGAAGATCTGCCGAGTATACAGGTCAAAGGATTGATGACCATGGCAGCTTTGCATAGCGATGCCCAGGCCAGCCGGCCGGTTTTCAGGAAGTTGGCCGAACTGCGCAGCACCCTGCTGGAAGATTCATTTAAAAATGTCCAACTGGACTATCTGTCAATGGGTATGTCTCAGGATTTCGAGGTGGCGATTGAAGAAGGGGCCAATATAGTGCGTATCGGCAGTGCGCTGTTCACATAGATTGATTTTTTGCAGCAAGTAATTCTTAAGGAGGAGTAAAGATGGGAATAATAGATAGCATGTGGAGATGGCTTGGAGTGCAGACTGAGGTCGAGGAAGAATACACAGAACTGCCCACGCCCCAGGACAGGGAGAGCCGGTCAGGAGCGAATGTTGTGTCTATTCATACCGGCAAAGGCATCAGGGTAATAGTATGTGAACCCGAGCGCTTCGAAGAAGCCCAGGCGCTGGCAGATCATCTGAAAAACCGCCGCCAGGTCATACTCAATTTCGAGTCCACTCGTCCTGAGGTTTCCCAGAAGATAATTGATTTCATCAGTGGAGCGGTATACGCCTTGGATGGACAGAGCCAGCAATTGGGAACCAATATATTCCTTTTTGCACCTTCTTCAGTAGAAATAACCAGTGATCATAAAAGCCTGATGCGCAAACATGATATTCTGCAGCCCGAGCCGTTTGGGGGTAAACGTTAATGTCTGCCAATATAGGCATCATTGGTTGTGGCAAAATGGGCTATGCCCTGATCAAGGGCATCTGCAGCGGAGAATGGGAAGTGGACTCCCTTTACGCCTGTGACCGTGATCCAGTCCGGACAGAATTGTTTGCCCAAGAATTCGGGGCGATAATCAGTTCGGCTGAGGAGTTGGTCAGCCAGGCCGACATAGTCATAATCGGGGTCAAACCAGGTCAGGTGGCATGGATATTGGAGCAGACCGCAGACCACTGGGAAGGAAGCAAGCTGCTGGTTTCGATTGCGGCCGGCATAACTACTGCGACGCTGGAGAGAGCTTTAGGGAAACCAGTGGCAGTAGTGAGAGTCATGCCCAACACACCTTGTTTGATCGGCCAGGGTGCTGCCGCTGTAGCTGGAGGCTATCATGCTTCTCTGGAACAGGTGCAACTGGTCAAAGCGATACTTGATCAAGTAGGACTGGCGGTGGTCGTGGATGAGACTTACATGGATGCGGTCACGGCAGTTTCTGGCAGCGGTCCGGCTTATGCGTTCCTGGTGGTTGAGGCCATGACCGATGCGGCTATTAGTTTGGGTTTGAGCAGAGATCTGGCTGTGAGTCTGGTGATGCAGACCCTGAAGGGGAGCTTGCTAATGCTGGAGCACACAGGCGAGCATCCGGCAGTACTGAAAGCCCAGGTCACCTCTCCCGGGGGAACAACCATTGCCGGTCTGAGGGAGTTGGAGGCAGCCGGACTGCGGGAAGCTTTCTTCGCCGCCATGGATAAAGCCTGTCAACGTTCACGCGAGCTTGGCCAGCAAAAATAATTTTGGAGGCTTTGGAATTGAGTATTAGCTTAGTGGTTATCTATGCCTGTCAGTTAATGATTTGGCTGATCATTGCACGCTGTATTTTATCATTTGTGCGCCATGATCCTTATCAGCCGATCATTAGGTTTGTTTACGATATGACGGAGCCAATTATGGCTCCTTTTCGCAGGTTATTGCCAACTGCGGGAGGAATCGATTTTTCTCCCATTCTGGCGGTCCTGGCAATTCAGTATGCAGTTCAGCCTATCCTATTATGGCTGGTCAGGACGATACTATAATTAAGTGACACTATATTAAGGAGATTAGGAATGTCCATAAGCGAACTGGAACTGCTGGCCCCGGCTGGACAAATGGAGGTGCTGCGCCGGGTGGTGGAAGCTGGTGCCGATGCGGTATACCTGGGTGGCAAAAAGTTCAACATGAGGGCCTTGAAGAGTGATTTCCATTTCAGTCAGGACCAGCTGGCAGAAGCGGTCGAATATGTGCATCAGAATAGCCGCAAAATATATATAACAGTCAACAACCTATACAATAACCGGGATATCCTCGAGATCAAAGATTACCTGCAGTTTTTGGCAGAGATACGCGTGGATGCTTTTATCGTCCAGGACTTGGGTATAATTGAACTTTGCCAGCAAATGGGTTTGCAGGTACCCTTGCATGCCAGTGTGCAAATGGGTATCGCCAATCTGGAGGCGGTCAGGCTGTTGGAGGCCCAGGGATTTGAGAGAGTGATCCTGTCCAAGAACGTAACCCTGCCCGAGATCAAAGAAATTGCCTCAGGATCGAACCTGGGAATCGAGTATTTCGTTCACGGTGACCAGTGCATTTCCCACGCGGGCCAGTGTTATATGAGCAGTTTTATGTTCGGGGAGAGCGGCAACCAGGGAAGATGCCGCAAGCCTTGCCGCTGGCCCTACGCTTTGACTGGGGAAAAGACTTGTGCTGAGGAAGAAGCCCAGTATTATCTGGCCCACAAAGACTTGTGCCTTTACCCATATCTGGCCGAATTGGTCGGAGCCGGGGTGAGTTCATTCAAAATCGAAGGCCGCATGCGTGGGGCTGAATACCTTGCCCAATTGGTCTCCGCATATCGCCGTGCCCTGGATAGACTCGGCTCTGATCCCGAATCATACCAATTCGATAAGGAAGGGTATGATTCATTACAGGCCAATAGGATCAGGGACTTCACCCTTGGAAATCTATTTGGCGGCATGAGCGTACAGGGGATCGGTTTAGATGGCAAGCGGGAGCCTTTTTTCGTTTCCCAGGCTGAATCTTTGGACAATCTTACCGAGCTACCCGCCCAACCCCAGCCAGGGCTGCGGGTCGAAAAGGAACCTGAATTATCAGTGCGCCTGGGCGGCATCAAGGCAGTACGCGAAGTGGCGGGGATGGACATAGACAACTTCATCCTCGGTTCTGACGGCATTCGCCGGCCTTACGAAACCTGGAACCGGGCAGCCCTGGGACAAGCTATCGAATTGCTGGAAGGCACGCCAAGCCGGGTATTCGTCGAATCACCTCGTATCGTGGGTCAGAAAGACCTCAGGAAGGTTCGGAAATGCTTTTCCTGGCTCAAAGAGCAGCCTGTAGCCGGTATCGTTGTGAACGATCTCGGCAGTCTAGTTTTAGCCCAGGCTGCAGGACTGGACACATGGGCCGGATATGGACTGAACACTTTTAATTCCCAGGCGGCTGCTTTTTTAGCAAGGTTGGGAGTTAAAAGGGCAGTGGCATCTCTTGAAATGAAAGCTGGCGATGTCCAGATGATGCTGGAAGCGGGCACGGAAGCTGAAATAGTGGTACAAGGGGCATTGCCGGGCATGATCATGGACTATTGCGTCGTCAGGGCTTCCCATTCCGATTGGGAGGGTGAATGTGCCCGTTACTGCCTGCAGGACAGATACGCCCTGGTAGACCTGTGTGGACAGGAATATCCGGTGGTTTGCGATGAGAAATGCCGCAACTATATATTATTTCCCTTCGAATTGTCTTTATTGCCCTATCTGCAAGAGATCAGCGCATGGGGAGTAAAATCCATCAGGATAGAAGGTCAATACTACCAGGACCAAGACCTGCGCCGGGTGGTGGAGATATATCGTGAAGCACTCAAGCAGATAGCGGATGGCTCATGGAACGTTCTACCCAGCTTTGCAAAATTGAGCCGGGTGTTCCCCCAGGGGGTTAGCAGCGGGGCCTTCGGCAGGCTTTAG
>JAAZOA010000073.1 GCA_012798055.1 Syntrophomonadaceae bacterium
AATGACCCGATGAACCCATTTTTTTCTCACTATCACCCCTTTCTCAGTATAATTGAAGGCACGCATAAGATAACATCGATTAGTGGCTATTATGCTTACATTTATAAGATAAATATCATTGAAGGCCTTAGAATACGAAAACCGGCCTGTGGCCGGTTACGCTACTAGCTCACCCAAGGGTCGAAGCGTCCAAATATGACCTTGGGATCATTGCATCCTGATCTAAAACTATGTTCGATTTTCAGGATTTGCCGTGTTGGATGTATTAAATGTATCCCTACAATTAATACGTAGATTGTTCTAAAAAAACCAATGTCGAAGTGACGCGGACATCATTAAACCACGATTTGTGCCGGAATATATTCCGTTTGATAATATTGTATACTATCAGTAATGCAGTCAAATGCATTAATAATGGCGCCGTTTGGGCATAGAAAACGGGTGCATTATTTCGGGGGTTATGACTAGCTAAAGACAGGCAGGAGGATAAAGATATGGAGAAAAAGGGTTATTCTTTTACCGGTTTCGCTTTAACTGCAATCTGTGCGGCCATAGTGGCCGCATGGGGAGCATATTCCATATCTCAGCACAACTATCAGAGCCGTCTTGCTGCTCTTTCCGTTGAGGCGGACCAACTCCAGACCCAAGTGAAGAGCCTGGAACAGAGATTGGAGCGGGAACAGGTCAAACCGTCTCCGGTCGCCGGGCGTGAACTACGCAGCGTCATCCAGGCAGAAGGAGATGAGATCCTGACAGCCCTGAAAAGCAGGGATGCAGCCACCCTGGCCAGGTATGTCCATCCCCAGCAGGGGCTGCGTTTCACGCCCTACTCCTACATCGATCTTGAAAAGGACCTGGTTTTTTCGGTTGCGGATATCCCGACCCTGTTCAGCAGCGACAGACTATATACCTGGGGCAGCTATGATGGGTCCGGTGAACCCATCGCTCTCAATTTCGACAACTACTATGCCAAATTTGTATATGACCAGAATTTTCTGGCGGCCCCCCAGACTGTCTTCAACCAGGTAATACAGCGGGGCAATACCATAAACAATTTCACCTCGGCTTATCCCCGGGCAGTATCCCTGGAATACCATTTTGCCGGCTTTGATCCCCAGTATGAGGGTATGGACTGGAAAAGCCTCAAGCTGGCCTTCGAACCGGTGGGGGATACCTGGTACCTGGTGGGCATCATTCACGAACAGTGGACCATCTGAACCGTGACTGCCCGCTTATCAGGAAGGAGGTGCGAGGACTGGATGGAAAAAACATTTGCCATGATAAAACCGGATGGGGTCAGGAGAGGTCTGATCGGCGAGATTATCGGCCGCCTGGAGAAAAAGGGCATCCACATCGTGGCCCTGAAATCCATGGTTATCAGCCGGGAATTGGCTGCCGCCCATTACGCGGAACACCTGGGAAAACCCTTCTTCGAAGGACTGCTCGACTTCATCACCACCGGCCCGGTGGTGGCCATGGTGCTGGAAGGGGAAAATGTGATCGAAGCGGTCAGGACCCTGATGGGCGTCACCGATCCCCAGAAGGCAAGCCCCGGGACCATACGCGGTGACCTGGCCATGAGCATGGCCCACAATGTCATGCATGGGTCGGATTCCCCAGCCAGTGCAGCCCGGGAGATTAAGCTTTTCTTTCCTGATTTGCAGTCTAAGACGGAGGATTAGATGAAATTAGCCATCTTTGATTTCGATGGGACCTTGATTGAGAAAGACAGCCTGCCCTGCCTGGGCAGGGAATGGATTCGCCAGGGGCGCTCCTTCCCCAGGTACCTGTCGGTATGGGCAGCGGTCATGCCGGTATATTTATTCTACAAAAGCGGGCTTTCTTCACGGGAGGCCATGAAAGAGAAGGCCTTTCGCAACTTCAATCGCTTTTACACAGGTTTGTCCAGGCAAGAGATCCAGGATTTCTTCCGCCGGGCCTATCCTTTCCTCAAAACCCGGTTCAATCCGGCCGTTCTGGCAGAACTGGATCTGGCCAGGCAGGAGGGATGCCATTGTGTGCTCCTGTCCGGATCTTACCAGGAACTGCTGGAGATCATCGCCCAGGACCTGGGAATGGAGACGGTGCTGGGTGCCCGGCTGTCCTACCGGGACGAGGTATTCGATCCCCAGGGGCAGATCCAGTTCATCGACGGGCGGAGCAAGCTCGAGCTGCTGCAGGCGGCTTTTGCGGATAAACCGGTGGACTGGCAGGCCAGCAGGGCTTATGGCGACAGTTATGCCGACATCTTGATCCTGGAATCAGTGGGTGAAAAGGTGGCTGTAAATCCGGATGGGGAGCTGCTGGCGCATGCCCGCCGCCATGGCTGGAGGATATTGTCCAGCAGATAAAGGTAGCGCTTCAAAACAATATCAAGGAGAGGATTTTATGGATCTCGATCTGAACTTCTTGGCCCAGGACCGTTTTGCCGCCCTGGTGGGCGTAAGGCTGGTGCAGGTGGAACCAGGTCATGCTGTGGCCAGGTTGGAGCTGGAAGATAAGCATCTGAACGCGGCAGGTGTCGTTCAGGGCGGGGCGATCTTCACCCTGGCCGATTTCGCTTTTGCGGCTGCCTCTAATTCCCATGGCCGGCTGGCCCTGGCTATCAATTGCAGCATCGATTTCTTTACCTCGCCGCGAGGCAGGGCCCTAACGGCGGAAGCCAAAGAGGTACATCGCAGCCCTAAATTGGCCAGTTACAATGTGGACATACACGATGAGGGCGGGGAGATCTGCGCCCGGTTTACCGGGACGGTGTACAGGAAAAAAGATCGCGTGGCGCTGTGACCCTCCCTAGTGTTATGGCTTGCTGGTGAAGGAAGGTGAAATATATGGTTTATGCTGGCAAGGGGAACAGGAAGGATAAACATGGAGTATAGGGACATGAGGCCAGCCAGGTTTATCTCCCGGCCCAACCGGTTTATAGCCCACATAGAGATGGATGGCCGAACCGAAACATGTCATGTCAAGAATACGGGCCGCTGCCGGGAATTGTTGCTGCCCGGGGTTCCCTTGGCCGTCCAGGCGGTGGAGAGCTCCAGCCGCAAGACCAAATTCGACCTGATCGCAGTGCAAAAAGGCGACCGCCTGGTCAACATCGACAGCCAGGTGCCCAACCGGATTTTCCGTGAATGGGTCACGAGCAGCGGTCATTTTCCCGACCTGATGGTGTTAAAACCGGAAAGCAGCTTCCGGAATTCGCGATTTGACTTCTATATCCGGACGGAAAGCCAGGAGATTATGGTGGAGGTAAAGGGGGTGACCCTGGAAGAAGATGGCGTGGCTTTGTTCCCTGATGCCCCTACTGAGCGGGGTTTGAAACATATCGCTGACCTATGTTCCTGGATCGAGGCAGGCCATGAGGCCTATATGGTTTTTGTCATCCAGATGAAGGATATTGATTATTTCGTTCCCAATTATGCCACTCATCCGGATTTCGGGCAGGCTCTGGCCAGTGCCGCCGGCAGGGGCCTGAAGATAATAGCCCTGGATTGCGAAGTGGGCTTTGACTTCATAACCGCTCGGGATTTTGTGGAGGTCAGGATGTAATTATCTTGCGGCAGATCAAGGCTTAAAAGGTGCGAAAGAGGTGGAGGGAATGGGAAAGAGAATGGTTATGGTAACGGCCGTTTTGTTGGGTATCTTATTGGGGTTTTTCGGGGTCTTCAATTCGGTGTTCGCAGATGGAGGGACGCTTGAGAGGCTAGTGACTGTAGCTGTCGTGCTCATCATTTATGCCGGGCTTGGAGCCCTGTGGGGATTTTTTGCCCCGGAAAGGCCATGGCGCTGGGTCTTGGCCCTTGCCCTGCCCGGAATCATTTTCCTCGCGGTGTACATGTTGAAAGAATACAATCCCTTCTACCTGGTCTACATGGTCTTGATCTTGTGCTTATCCAGCTTGGGAGTATACGGAGGCCAGGCCTTGCGCCGCCAAAGGTGAACAGGTGCCAGCCATATTAGGATAGAGCATGGTGAACAGCATGTTCCAGGAGGAAGTGAGCTTATGGAACGCCAAAAATCCAGGCCCCGCTCCATTGACGAATATATCGGCCAATTTCCGCCCGCGATTCAGGCGATTCT
>JAAZOA010000074.1 GCA_012798055.1 Syntrophomonadaceae bacterium
AGTTGGCTAAAATGCAGCAGGACAAGGATATCTATGCCCTGCCCCGACTCTTGTCGTGCCTGGCCGTCCTTATACAGGAAGGTATGGCCGCCCGGGAGGCCGAAGACCTAGCCCGCAAACGGCTGCAGGAGCAGATTGCCAGCCTTGCTGGCCATATCGCTGCTGCCAGCGCCAATAATGAGAGGCTTGAGCAATTGGAGCGGTCCAAGGCCAGGCTGGGTGAGCTGGAAACCCACCAGGTTGAATACCAGGAAAAACAGATACGGCTGAAAAAGGCCCAATTTGCCCTCCACTATGTGAAACCAGCGGCGGATGCGTTGGAAAAGGCCCAAAAGACTATTAACGAATTGGCGCAGAGCCAGGCAACTCAGGCGCAAATTCTAGGCAGCAATGAACCGGAACTGGCAAGATTGGAGCAGGCCTACCAGGAGGAGAGGGGCAAAGAGGCCGAGCGGGAAGGCCTGGCCCTTGATATAGCCGCACTAGAGGCTGCCCTGCCTGCTTACGATGAACTGGCCCGCCTGGTCAGGGCCGCCGAAGGCACTAATAAAAAGCTGAAGGTCAAGGAGATTGAAATAGCCGCAATTAGAGAAAAACACCAGGCTCTGGAGGAGGAGCGGGCCCAATACCTGGACACAGTCAAAAAGCTGGGCGAGATAAAAGTCGAAGCTGAACGGGCGCAAAGGCGGCTTGATGACGCGGAAAAACTGAGCCAGACCTTGGCAGATATCCAGCGCACTCTGGAGGTTTTGGCCAAAGACCAAAAGGAACTGGATGCAGCCCAGGATGAATACCGGTCCGCACAGCAGGAGAGCACCGCCCGGTCATCAGAATATGAAGAGCTCTCCGCCGCTTTTCTCAGTGAGCAGGCCGGGATTTTGGCCTCCCGGCTGGCTAAGGGCCTGCCTTGCCCAGTATGTGGTTCGACCGACCATCCTGATCCGGCGGTGATGACGGCTCAAGCCCCCAGCGAGGCTGCATTGCAGAAGGCCAAGGAAATTGCCGCAACGGCTAAAGAAAGGGCCTCCCGGGCCAGCATTGCCGCCAGCGGCATAAAAGCCCGGTTGGAAGCGAAACAAGAGTCAGTCATCCAGGCTGCCGGGACGATTTTGGGCATCGCGACGCTGGGCGAAATACCCGGGTTGCTGGCCAGGGCAGGGGAAGAAGCTAAAGCTGGCCTTAGCAGGGCCAGGGAAATTGTGGCGGAGTTGGCTCGGCAGGCCCGGCAAAAGCAGGCTTGTGAGTTGAGGGTCACCGAGCTCGAGACCGCTTTGGCCAATATGGCAGTTGAGGCGGCCAACTTGGAACAGGAAATCAGGGATTTGAAGATGGCCCGGGAAGGCGAAAAGGCCAGGATAACGACCATCCAGGAGACACTTGAATATAAGAGCAGAGCCGAGGCCGAAATGGAAATGAAGGGCAAAAGCCGGAAGCTGGGCGCCCTGAAGGCTGGTTTGGAAACCGTGGAACAGGCCCGCAACAAGTGCCAGAAGCAAGTGGACCAGGCCAGAGCCTTACTGGCAGACATCTCCGGGAGACTGTTAACGGCCCAGACTGAACTGGCAGAGGCCCAGGAAAATTTTCTGGCGGCATTAAAGGCAAGAAATTTCCAGACTAGAGCTCAATATGAAGCATCGCTCATGAGCGAGCATCTGATACAGGAGCTCCAAAACGATGTGGAGGGTTACTTTGCCCAGGAGAACGCCTTGCGCGCGGAAATAAGCGCGTTGAACACAGCGATTCAGGGCACGGTACCAGTGGATATCAAAACATATGCAGCAAAGCTCGCCGCTTTGGAGGGCGAAAAGGCTGCGGCTGATAACAGGTTCCTGGAGCTATACGCCAGCTTGGAGACCAATCAAAAAGTCTATGAGGCCATCACTGCCAAGCATTCCGAGATGCAGGAGGCAGAAATCGGATACCAGCGCTTGAAAAACCTCTCTGATACCGCCAATGGCGATTTGATTGGAAAACCGAAAATGACTTTCGAGGCTTATGTACAGGCCACTTACTTCAACCAGATCATCGCTCTGGCCAACCAGAGGTTTTACTCAATGACCGGCGGCAGGTTCGAACTCGTCCGCAAAGAGGAGCCGGGCGACCTGAGGAGCCAAACCGGCCTGGAGCTGGATGTCATCGACAATTATACTGGACGCAGCCGCAGCGTCAAGACCTTGTCCGGCGGCGAATCCTTCAAGGCATCCCTGGCCTTGGCCCTGGGGCTTTCGGATATGATCCAGCGCTTTACCGGAGGGATCCAACTGGAGTCGGTGTTTGTGGATGAAGGTTTCGGGTCACTTGACTCCGAGTCCCTGGACCAGGCCATAGGCGTCTTGAGTACCCTTACTTCAGGCAATCGGTTGGTGGGGATCATTTCCCATGTCAGCGAACTCAGGGAGCAGATCGACAAGAAGATCGTGGTCAAGAAAAATGCCAGGGGCAGCCAGATCGAGATGGTACTTTGATACCTCTTAATGGGAGGAGGATATGGTGTATAATCAAACTAGAGGGCAGATAGTGGCGTGATTGACGTGGTGATGAAGGAGGGGTAAGATGGAAAAGACAAGTAAAACCTGGGTAATAGTCTTGGCTGCCATTTTGTTCGCCGTCATGACGTTTGCCGGCTTGCCGCAAGCGAGCGCGGCAGGAGGAGAAGAAGACACCGAGGTTTCCAGCGGCACTGCTACCAACATTCCGACGGACATCGTGGGCAATTGGGCTTACACCCAGATTACCGACCTGATGGAAAAAGGCATCGTTGCAGGGTATGAGGACAAGACTTTCAAACCCGACAACAATGTTGCCAGAGCAGAATTTATGGTGATGATCAACAAGGCTTTCGGCTACAGCCAGGCCAAGGAAATCGGTTACAGCGATGTTAAAGCGGGGGATTGGTTCTACAACGACGTAGCCATCGCTTCGGCAGCTGGTTATATTGCCGGTTACGATGATGGCACCATGCAGCCCAATAACCCGGTCACCCGTGAACAGGCCGCAGTAATCTTAGCCAAGGTATTGGCCCTCGATACCTCGGCATACAAGTTGCTGCCCTTCACTGACACCGATACTATCGGCGCTTGGAGCCTGAATTCGGTTTCGGCTCTGTTCGATGCCAAGATGATCAGCGGTTACCCGGACGGCACCTTCAAGCCCACCAATCCCATCAACCGGGCTGAAGCTGCGGTGCTCATCGGCAAGGCACTGGCCGACCGTATACCGTTGACGAGTGTCACTCTGCAATTCCCGGCTATCACCCTCCAGGTTGGCAAGAGCCAAACCATTTTTGTGACCGTTAAACCTGATGATGCCTCTGATAAAGAAGTTAGCTGGGTATCAGATGATCCAGCGATTGCAACTGTGACCGCTGCCGGTTATATCACCGCGGTTGCTCCAGGCAAGTGTACTGTAACCGTGACCTCCCGCGATGGTGGCAAGACATCTGCCTGCGTGGTTACGGTGATTCCTTAGCTTAGTAAACCAATGCCAGATTAAAACCGGACTGGTTCATTTTGATTCTGGTCCGGTTTTTCTGTTTATACGTATACGGGTGAATAGTAGTAAAATATAGGCAGAGACAGTTACGTGCGTCCGGACCGGGTGGGGATGATTCGTTCCACAGGGCAAGAGGAGGGGTCGCAATGAGGAGAAGGATTCTTGGTTACAGGCGCCAGATCGAGGAAATCCTGGCGGCCGATTCCCCCGACACCGATTGGAACCTTTTGCTCACCGAACATTTCACCCAGATAAGTTTTTTCCAGCATGAAAGGCTGGTCCATCTAATCGTGACGGTCACCTTCGCTTTGATAGTCGTCCTGCTCATGCACATTCTGTTCTCTGCCCAGGAATCCAGCCTGTTGCTCCTGACCATTTTTCTTGCCGCTAATCTCTTCCTGTGCGGCTACATCCTGCATTATTATATCCTCGAAACCAATGTGCAGTATTTTTATACCCAATACGACGGCATATTGGCTAAATGCCAGGCTTGCCAAGCGAGCGCCAAGCAGGGGGGAGAGAATTGATGAGCGGCCTAGGACTGGCTTTGGGGGGCGGTGGCTCCCGAGGGTCTTATCAGATCGGTGCCTGGAGGGCCTTTCGCGAACTGGGCCTCAGCTTCCAGGCTGTAGTAGGCACATCAATCGGAGCAGTAAATGCTGCCTTGATGATTGGGTCTGACTATGAGAGGGCGGTCAGTATGTGGGAAAATCTGAAGCTTGAGCAGTGTTTGGCTTTCTCCCAGGACCTGGAGCTCAAATCAGCAGATCTTCTGAACATCAAGAATGCCAATATGCTGGGGCGGGAGGTGCTGCTGCAGAAAGGTCTCGATACCCAGCCCCTGCGGGACCTGCTGAGCCAGTACGTATCGGAAGCTGCCATCCGCCAGAGTTCGGCCCGTTATGGTTTGATGACCGCCACCCTGCCCGACCTGAATGCCAGGCCCTATTGGATCGATGGGATCCCGCCTGGCCAGCTGATTGATTTCATTATGGCCAGCGCCCATCTGCCCGGTCTGAAGCCGGTCAAAATCGGGGAGCGGCGCTTTA
>JAAZOA010000075.1 GCA_012798055.1 Syntrophomonadaceae bacterium
CCAGCTTGCCGGCATGGTAGGCGCCCACGGCCTCGAACATGTGGGACAGGCAGGTGCGGCGTCCGTCGGTCATGGTGCCGGCCAGCATGGGTCCGCCGCTGACAAAAATCGCGGGCAGGTTAAGTCGGGCGGCGGCCATCAACATGCCCGGAATCACTTTGTCGCAGTTGGGTATGAAAACCAATGCATCAAAAGCATGGGCTATAGCCATAATTTCCACTGAATCAGCAATCAATTCCCGGCTGCCCAGGGAGTATTTCATCCCTATGTGGTTCATGGCGATCCCATCACAAACCGCTATGGTCTGGAACTCGAAAGGAGTTCCGCCAGCCAGCCTTACCCCGGCTTTGACCGCCTCGGAGATCTTGTCCAGGTTGATATGACCTGGGACTATATCATTAAAAGAATTGACGATACCGATAAACGGCCTTTCGATTTCCTGGTCTACCAGACCCAGGGCCCTGAACAGGGAACGATGCGGCGCCTTCTCCAGGCCGAGCTTGACTTGGTCGCTTTTCATCCAATACCCCTCCCTAACTTTGCTGCATTGCATCCTAAAAATGAAAATAAAAAACCCCTCGCCCTCAGCAGGGACGAGAGGTATTTCCCGCGGTACCACCCTGTTTGCCGCACTAGATAGTAATGCGACCTCTTGGTGCACATATAGTTGAGTTTGTGCCAACTTGTTAACGGACTTGTTCGTCCGGCACCACCTACTCAGTCACCTGAAGGAAACCTTTCAGATAGCAGCTCCGGAATGAGCAGACCCGCATAAAATTGAGACCGGTTTCCAGCTGCCCCGGCTCTCTGTTCTCAACGCCTCACGCGGGTAATTTCCTTCATAGCCGATTTTATTGGTTTCGGTGTAGTATACAGTATCAAAACCGGGCTTGTCAACCTGCTTTTAGCTAATTTCCGCCTTCCTGGGGAAGGTTCAACTTGCGCAGGTATTCTTTGAGCCCGATCTGTTTGCGTTCACCTCGCATGCGGCGAAGCTGTTCCTTCTTTTTGATCCTCTTGAACATAGTCCACAACAAGCGGGTTCCTTCTTCAGTCTGGCAGGCTTCAGAAGGGCTCATCCCGCTCAGGTTGGGCAGGTGGGAATGATACCATTTATTGAGGTATATCTCCTTCAAGGTCGATTCCAACTGGGGGAAAATTCGTTTCACCTCAGCGGAGAGGATTGCAAATATGCCGTCCTCCCGTATTTCCAGCCCGTCAAACTCCAGGGCGTCGTAAATCTCCTGTTCGAAAGCCTGGCGGATTACTCCCATATCCCGGTCTCCAAATGCTGATACTGTCACCCAATTGCCGCCCAACAGATATTCAGCCATAAATCCGGGTTGTTCATGTCCTTCCTCCACCTGGTAAAAAACCTGGAACTGGCCGGGTATTTCGAATTGCAGACTGTGCAGCCCCTGAAGCCGTTCCAAAACCCTGGCCCGGTCCTTTATCACATAGCGGGCGGTGATGAAGCGCAAACCGTCTTCGAAAGCTAATTCATCGTTGACGTCCAGCAAAATGTCCTCAAATTGCAGGTATTGGCCGCTCAGGTAACTGTATGCATTGGTCAGGCGCATCTCGTATTCCCCCTGGGGAAGCAGGGGGCTGGCAGCTTCGACCATGAACAGGTTGTGGAAATCTTCCAGGGTATCCTGCTGCTGGGATATGACCACAAACTCATCTCCATTTATGACCATATCGGCAATGACCCCCGTCATGAACGTGACTCCATGGTTGAAATCGTCCTCATAGCTGGTGACCCGCATGTGCATACCGTAGGGGAGTTCTTCCACCTCCCGGATATTGTCTACCCGGTCCAGGACCTCGAACAACTCATCCAGGTCCATTATTTCATAGACCCGGCAATAGACCTGCAGCGAGAATGGATTTAACTCCGAATCCTGCTCCAGCTTTTTGCTCCCTGATAGGTCGATTCCAGTAATCAGCCAGTTGGCTTCGTCCTTTTTGTTCAGTTCGAAGACAAACTCGCTGCTGAAAACCTCCCGTTCGGAGAGGCTGATGGCATGGGCATTGATTGAGGCAGAATAAGCCGAGCCTTTTACCTCGTCTACCCGCCCTTCCAGGAGCAAAGCCCCCGGATTCATAGTCCGGTTGATCTGTTGCAGGAGCTGGGCCTGGGTATAGCTGGTTTCGTCCAGGATAGAGAACAGGTAATTGAAATCCTGGCAGCGCAGAGCGTGGAAAAAACTATTCACCAGCAGCCGTGGGGACAGGGGCGGGCAATATTGGCCCAGCACTTTGACCACGCATAATTCCGCCAGGTTTTTTTCCTCCAGGTATATCTGGTAGAGGAATTTCCCCAGCGCTGGGCGGCTCATAAGACGCACGTTGAAATTATAGGCGTCCTGGACCAGGAGGCAGCTCTCCTCGTAACTGAGAGCCACCATGTCCGCCTGGGTTTCGCGATCGCTAAGGTATTCCCGGGCGGGCATGTCTTCTATCACAAAAAAACTGTGCACCCCATCGGGGCCGAAGGCCAGGTAAAAACACTCCACATAGAGGCGACCGTCGGGCTTAAGCCAAGCCACATCCAGGGTCATCCTGCCGGTATGTCGGGTTACGCTGGCAAAAGCCCGGTAGAAATCATGCTTAAAAGCCGGGGGAAATTCCGGCTCTATCCCGGCCAGGGCATATTTGGCCAGGGCCCGCTGGCAGATTGCCCCAAATTCCGGTCCGTATTCCATCTGGATCAGCTTATAAAATGCTGCCAGGGCGGGTTCATAAAAAGAAGACAGACCTTCGATGACATCTGCTCGAATATCGTAAGGTATTTCCTCTACGATTTCGAGAACTGACAGGCTGCCTTCGTTGGTCCAGATCAACCGGGTGATATCCTCGGTGAGTTTTTTGAGCATAGCTCGGGGGAAACTTATTTTCTTTGTATATCTCATCAAATACCCCTAATGGCTTCAGCTAATTTAATACTGCACCTAATTTAACACTTTGCCCGGGAAATGGCAAATAATCTGGGCCGAAATCCGGCCCAGCCTGGCAGGGTTATACAGAGAGGCCATTCCCGTCAAGGAAGGGCCAGTAATATTTTTAGCAAAGCCGGCAGGTCAGCGGTCTACTACCACTGGGGGTTCAACCTGGAGGTAATTGTTTGGCTGCGGGGCAGGCAGCTGCAGTGTCTTGACCTCAGTCAGGTCTGCCAATC
>JAAZOA010000076.1 GCA_012798055.1 Syntrophomonadaceae bacterium
ACCAGGAAAAAAACGGCTATGAATGGCAAAATAAAGAGGCTGAAGTTGATGGTATAAAATCTTTCCTCTGCCCATCCGGTAAGATTCCAGTTCATTATCTGCGGTAATTTGAACAGAGTCCCCGCTACCAGGGCGAAAACCAATACCATGGCGATATCCCGGTGATTCCGTTTTTTACCGCTGCTGTCCGCGGGCTCCACCAACAGCTGCTTCCATAGATTTTCAGTATTTACTTTGGCGAATTCGCTGGAGACCGCATCCAGGTTGCCCATGCGTTTCACGCTGATCAAGAATGATTCATCCTCGGAGAGCCCCGCAGCCTGCAAATCTTCTATCTCATCCCGCAGATGGCTTTGAAGCTCGTGGATATCGCTCTCCTTGAAATGGCCGTGGGCGCGCAGGTGATCGGTCCAGGAATTGATCTCGCGTTCCATGTCGAACAATGCTATTCCTCCTCAAGTTCAAGTCTCTTCGCTCCAGGTTTTGGCTAGAGCTGAATGAACTATTTCCCATTGCTTTTTTTGCAGGTTCAATTCGGCTCTACCCCGCTCATTTATCCGGTAATATTTGCGTTGACGTCCAGCATCTGATTTGTGCCAGTATGATTCAATAAATCCTTGTTCTTCTAGGCGGTGAAGTACAGGATAGAGCATGCCTTCCGTCCAGACCAGCTCATTTTGTGACATTTCCTTCACCTTTTTGATAATCGCGTAACCATAACTGTCGCTTTCTTTCAAAATAGCCAAGATGAGGGGTGTCGCAGACGCGGCGATTAAATCCTTGGATACATTCATTAAATCCCCCCTCCATACCTAATACCTCTATGTATGTTTCAATGATACATAGAGGTTCTATGTATGTCAAATAGAAATACGGCGGTAAGGGGGGCGATGGAAGCACTGGATTGGGAATGGAACAGGGGGCTGGCCTTAAATCTCCGAGACGACATGCGAAATTATTTGACGGCCGAGCAGTTCCCGAGACGAACCAATCAACCAAGTCCTTCTGTTTGCACTTGTTGATTACAATCGCAGTTTGAACTAGACTTTTAGCAGCAGTTCTGCTATAGCCCACCCAATAACCACAATATGTTTTAGTTTAGTGCTGCTTAGCAATGCCCTTTACCCGGGACGGAGGCGAAAAATCGTGGAACCGAGAATAAAAAAGTCGGATGACCGCAGGGTCAGGAAGACCAGGAAGGTGCTGAAAGAGAGCCTGGCCACACTGCTCTTGGAGAAAAACATCAATTCCATAACCGTCCAGGAACTGGTCAAACTCGCCGGCATCAACCGGAGCACCTTTTACCTGCATTACCGGGATATAAAAGACATGCTCTCGCAGATAGAGGCGGAGATGATTGAAGAACTGGAAGAGATTTCGAAGAGGTATCCCCCTTCCCTGGGCAAAAATCCCCATAATCCTTATATTGCAGCTTTGTTGCAGTATATCTGGGAAAATCGGACCTTCTGCAAGATGTTGCTGGGGCCCTTTGGCGATATGGCTTTCGTGGAGCAGCTGAAAAAGCTGGTTGCCCAGAAGAGATTTTCCTATCTGATGGATAATTGCCCGGATAACAAACTCCAGGACTATCAATACTGTGTAGCCTTTACAGTGGCTGGCTGCATCGGTCTTATCCAGACCTGGATCGAGTGCGGTATGGAGAAATCCCCCCAGGAACTGGCTCAGGTAGCGGAAGTCATGATTCAAAACGGGATCGATTTCTTGCAGCGGGGAAATCCTGCCCAGCAGTGAAAAACCTCATTAACCGAAAACAAGAATGCCGCGGGCACTATGACCCCCGCGGCTATTCCTCTTATGTTTGTTCGGTTCAAACTGATCCAATTTCCTGACTGATGTCTATTGATTTACCCTTTGAGGCTGGCAATCTTGGCTTCAAACTCAGCGATTTTTTGCAGGTGGGCATCGATATTCTGGAAATCCTCTGCCAGCCCTTCCGGCAGGGCCGTCCCAGCCTTAAACATTCCGTATACCTTGTCGCCAATCTGCAGTTTAGCTTCGTTGATGGCATCCTTTTCCTTGGAAATCGCGGAGTTGATTTTGGTGATTTCAACCATTTCGGAAGCTTTTTCAGAGGCCTCGTGGACACCTTCGGTAATCTTTTTACCTAAATCCTGAAAAAACGCCATAAAAAATCCCTCCTTCTCCTCAATATTTAGGTTCTATATATATCTTACTAGATTGATTCCCCGAAACACAATTGGCGGGGAGTGAAGCTATTTAGGATAATATTTTTTGCCCAGGCTAAATCCGCGGCCTCTTACTTCATTTCCCCGGTTGATGATCATGAAGGCTTTAGGATCTATAACCTGAACCATTTCTTTCAGCCTCTGGAGTTCTCGGTTGGATACTATAGCGTGAAGCACTCCAATATTTCGTCCAAAATGAATTCTCTCAAGATCACTTGATCAAATCTGCTTCGCTCCTCAACAGGTCAGCTTTATCGGTTCTCTCCCAGGGCAGGTCCAGGTCGTCCCTCCCGAAATGGCCATAACAAGCCACTTGCCTGTATATTGGTCGCCTCAGGTCAAATTCCTTGATGATGGCAGCTGGCCGCAAATCGAAGTGTTTTCGGACCAAGTCCTCGATTCTGTCCTCATCTATCCGGTTGGTGCCGAAGGTGTCGACCATGACCGAAATAGGATGAGCTACGCCGATCGAATAGGCCAACTGGATTTCGCATTTATCAGCCAATCCAGCCGCAACTATATTTTTAGCCACGTATCTGGCAGCATACGTGGCTGATCGGTCGACCTTGGTGGGATCCTTGCCGGAAAAGCATCCCCCCCCGTGGCGGGCATAGCTGCCATAGGTATCCACAATGATCTTTTTACCAGTCAATCCGGAGTCTCCCTGAGGTCCGCCGATAACAAACCTGCCGGTGGCATTGATAAAATATTTGGTCCGGTCATCTAACAACTCGGCCGGCACCACAGTCTTGATAACTTTTTCGATAATATCTTTTCGGATTTGGGCATGGGTCACGTATTCTTCATGCTGGCAGGCAACCACGATTGCCTCTATCCGGCGCACCTGGTTCCCCAGGTACTCGACTGTAACCTGAGTTTTGCCATCCGGCCTCAGATAAGGCAGTTCCCCCGACTTCCTGGCTTCAGTCACTCTTCTGGCCAGTTTGTGAGCCAGGGTAATGGGCATCGGCATCAATTCCGGAGTTTCATTGCAGGCGAATCCAAACATGATCCCCTGGTCACCAGCCCCCAGCAAATCCAACTCGTCCCCCGACCCCTGTTTATACTCCAGCGATGCGTTGACTCCAACCGCAATATCTGCAGACTGCTCGTCGATTCCAGTTAAAACCGCACAGGCCTTGGCATCAAATCCGAAATCCGCCTTGGTATAACCTATTTCTTTGACGATCCCGCGCACAATCTTGGGGATGTCAAGGGAACTGGAGGTGGTGATTTGTCCAACCACCAGTACCAATCCGGTGCTTACCGTAACATCGCAGGCTACCCTCCCCCAGGGATCTTGCGCCATAATGGCATCCAAAATTCCATCCGAGATCTGATCGCACATCTTATCCGGGTGTCCCTCGGTTACCGACTCTGAAGTAAAAAACCATTTCTTCATACCTTACTCCCCTCTCCCCAATATTATTCTTGACATCCCCAACACGTTGATTATCAGCCCCCCGGGCTTTGCCAACGCCCCGGGCCTTTCCGTCCAGCAAAGCCGCCTAAAAACAAAAACCGACTCCATTCAGTCGGTTTTGCGATTTGACTGACTCAATTTAGGAAGGCCATAATATTTTGCCCCCCGATCTTAAAGTCTCCAGCAGGTTTTGCAGTTCCAATTGCCTGGCTAGCAAAGCTTCCAGTTCTTTATCCGCCTGCAGGAGTTCTTCGGTCACCTTCTGTTTATATTTGGTGTTTAGGCTGCCGATCAAATTCCACACTGACATCCATATCTCAGTCCATACCTGGTCTCCGAACATCTCCGGCAAATGCAGAACAGCTAATAGATATGACTGCTTCGCCTTTAGACCTGCTTCCAGTCCTTCATAGTTTTGCTTGGTTTCGGCAGAGGCTACACGCTGGAATTCCCTAAATGCTTCCCATACATTCTCCCAGGCAAAATCCCAAACTTCGCAACCGGTGGACATCAAGGATTTGCGGAATACGGCCTCTGCTGCTGACTGCCGGTCCGCAAAAATCTGTTTCAATTGCTTGTAACCCTCTTTGCCGGCGAAAGGCATCTTTTCCAGCATGACTATGCGTTTATCGATTTCTTTGCCAATTTCGGCCAGTTCAGCTTTGAGGATTTTGACTTGCCGTGAATTGGATGCCATAGGAATCTCCTCCGTTTCTAAAGAGCATGGCTGAATAGGATAATGTGGTTCGTATCAACAATGTACTTAATGCGAATGGTTCCAGGCTGCCAGGATAGAGGACATCTGATGCTGCATCTGTATGTGCAACGATTAGCCGTGAAGGGGGAACTGGTTAGACTGTAACCAATCAAATCGCTAGGCAGAATTGATAAGAAGACCAAGAGGCAGTCCATGGTCTAAATGTATTATACCATCCCCTGCTTGTCAAAATCAGGATTTAATCCATGTGATATTACCTGCTCACTAAATATTGACACATGCCATATCTGCACCTATAATCCGAGTGAACGAACGTACACTCGGAGGAAGTCGATATGCAGATCGAGGCCTCGAAACAGAATAAGGAAAGACGCCAAAGACTCCTGGAATGCGCGTTGGATCTATTCATCGAGAAAGGCTACTTCAATACCTCCATCCGGGATATAATCGAACGCTCCAGTTATGGCACCGGGACCTTTTACAACTATTTTGCGGATAGAGAGGATATCTTGAAAGCCCTGCTGGAGGTTTTTGCCGAACAGATCATAACCAGTATCACCGGATCCTATAGTGGGGAAGATGACCTCCTGGATAGTTTCATCGCAACTGAAAGAATCACCATGGAGGTCTTCGCCCGCCATGAAAAATTGTCGGAACTGTACAGCCGGGTGGCGGGAGCCAGCGCTCCGATCGATAAATGCCTGCAGCAGTTTGAAGATAGACTGCTGGCTTTCTACTCAAAAAATATCGAATACGGGATTAAAAAAGGGGCATTCAAAAACGTCCCCGTTTCCCCAGTCGCCCACTCTATATTAGCCATCGAGAAATTCCTGTTGTACAAATGGATCGTTCTCCGGGCCATAACTAAAGACGAGATGGTAGAGATGGTCGTCTCTTTCCACGAAACATTAGCCGCTGGTTTATTGGCAGATAAATCTGGAGATTCTATATAGCCAGGCAGGTTCTTAAATACGGGCTCACCAATCACAAAGGATGCGGGAAGGAATGAGCGAATATGAGAAAGGTTTTGGGGTTAGTCGTTTCCAATCGTAAATTGGGTAACAGTGAACTGCTGGTCAAAGAGATCATGCTGAACATTCCTGAAGATTGCCAATTCGAATTGATACGCCTGCCCGATATGAAAATCGAGTCCTGTATTGCCTGCTACAAATGCTTGGAGTACGATAACGGGTGTGTCAAGCAGGATGATTTCAATTTCGTGATGGAGAAGATCACGCAGGCTGATGCCCTGATCATAGGCGTCCCCGTCTATCTGCTGGGGCCGCAGGGATGCTATAAAATGCTCTGTGACAGGTTGGTGGCCGGATTCAAATACCACCCATACACCGCCGGCAAGCCGTGTATAATAGTTGTTCCCTACGGGACCAGGCGTTGGGAGGGTTACACCAGAGCCGCCTTGTTGGTGATGCCTCATCTGTTGCAGATGAAGATTGTGGACTATTGGCCGGTATTTGCCACTCTTCCAGGCGAGTCCTTTATAAATGAAGCCAATCGGGAATATGCCCGTAACCTGGGAAAACGGGTGTTCCAAAGCGGTCCATTTGTCCCTGGGCCCTGGGAATGCCCTTATTGCGGCTCGGACCTATTCCGCTTGCTGCCCGGCAATAAGATCGAATGCCCCATGTGCGGAATAGCAGGAGATCTCCAGTCAGGCCGCCAGCCCAATTTTGCGCCTGATCAGGAATGCCGCCTGTCGGAACACCAAATCCTCGAACATTTCGATGGATGGGTCAGGGAAATGAAAACCAAATTCTTCGAGAAAAAAGACCAGTTGAAAACGGTGCAGAAGGGCTATAAAGAATTCGACTGGTGGATCAAACCATAATCTTGTTCAGAAAAAGGAGGGCGGCTGCGGTCCCCTTGCTCTTGATCCAACTATCAGCCGAGATTGTCCAGCTACAATTCTCCTACGATTTCCCCCATCTTGGAGGTATCATATCCCCCCATGCCGTTTACTTCGTTTTTAAACTCATCGGAGCGTAAAATTGCCAGTAAAGTCTGAAAATTGGATTTTTCCAGGTCATGCTTATACATCACCAGGTCATACCTCTCCTTCTTCAGGAAGACGAAGTCCACTTCGGGTACCTGCAAAGCA
The DNA here is from genome assembly GCA_012798055.1 of Syntrophomonadaceae bacterium. GTDB lineage: Bacteria > Bacillota > Syntrophomonadia > Syntrophomonadales > Syntrophomonadaceae > PHAA01. The sequence goes on from JAAZOA010000076.1 coordinate 6,465, forward strand.
GCTTTCTCGGTTCCTATACCTACATCGGCGATCCCCCTCGCAACTGCACTGGCAACCGCGATATGACTCATCTCTTCATTTTCATAACCCTTGATGGCTCGGGAATCGATATGCAAATTACGCAGATGTTCATCGATCAGTACCCTCACACCGGAACCTTTGTCGCGGTTTATGAAGGTTACTCCCTGCCTGACCAGGTCCTGCCAGTCGTGAATGCCCTTGGGATTTCCGGCCGCGACATAAAATCCTATATTGCGGTAGACCAAATTTATAATGACGGTATGTTGACCGGGAAGCAAGCGCCGCACATAGGGTATATTGTACTCCCCTGTTTCGCCGTCCCAGAGGTGAGCCGCGGAAACACTGGCCGTGCCCCGGTAAAGAGCCAACAGGCCATCGATGCTGCCCACATAAGAGCGCAATGAACGCAGCATATTGTTCTTCTTCTCCAAGTACCTGGTCAGTATATCCAGGACAATTTCCTGCCCGCATATGATAAGCCCTTGGTTCTCGATGATAAGCCTCTCCACCGCGACTTGAACATTGGCAGGAGTCATTTTTATCGGGGCTTCAGCAGCGTGCATATAGACCTGGAGATCGCTCTGGCTTATCCTGATCTTCTTGCCCACGCGATAGGAAGGTATGTCCCCGCGTTTCAATAACTCATAAACTGTACCTTTGGATATTTTCAACAATTTGCCGATTTCTTCAGGCGAATAGGACAAGGGATCTGTCATCTCATCACCTCATACAAATGCTGAATAGCAGTGCAAAAAATTCGCTTGTCGCCTATTATTGCATCATGTAAAATCTATTTAGCATCAACTAGTTATGTTTGGTACCATTTAGTCGTGTAGCATTTTCTCTTTGACAGCGCTTAGTCGTTTTTGTCTAATGACACCTGGCTAACACTACGCCAACAGTATAACTTTTCCGGCGTACTATAGTCCAGATTGAGCTTGAGTTGGCGTCTGATCCCTCCGAGATCCTTGCCAGCTGTCAGTCCCGGGGAGAGGATAGTGTCTGATGAGAAAATATTGGCAGTTAGACTACTTCTGCGATTTTGGATGGCGGACCCGTTACTTCTACGGTACCGAGGCTGCAGTCCAGAGCCGCGTGAGACGTTATAAAAGCGATAATAAGAATCTTAAAAATATCAGTAAATCAAGGGTCCAGTACCTCAAGGCTGAAAAGAACGCGCACTTCATCGTATTGTAGGTGCCCTTTCCCCCACCCATTGGAGACCGCCTGATTAAATTCGCCGCGTGAAAGAGCTGTTTGGGAATAGCTCTTTCTTTTTTGTGCCGGTTGCCTGGCGGGTTCCTGCTCTCCAAGTCATGGAAATTTTTCCAACCGCCCTCGCATATTTGCCTGCCCTGTTCAAAGGCCTGAGTGGGGTGATAGCAACCAACAGCGAGCCCTGATTCTCTTATCCGGGAAGATTAATATCCGCTCTCTTCGCCAATCCAAAATGTGGTTTCCAAATTATAAGCCACTCGCAAAGCTTGCAGCTTTTGGCATGTTTATTGCTACTAAATTGTTTATATAGGTTTTTGCCCTGGTCAATCACAAACTGCAGCAGGACGGTAGTAAGGAGGTTTATCATGAGATTTAATTGTTGTGACGATGCACCTTTAGTTCCAGAGCAAGAGACAGTGAGCGCAATCGGGTTAACTGCCTACGGATTTGATTCGGTCAAAGATTACCTGGCATTAGCCGCCGAGTCACCCCTCCTGACCGCGCAACAAGAACTCGAACTGGCCCAACTAATAGAAACTGGAGATCACAATGCCAAGAACAAAATGATCTTGTCTAATCTGCGCCTGGTGATCAGCATTGCCAAAAAATATATCTATATGACTCACACCTTGGCATTCCTCGATTTGATCCAGGAGGGCAACCTGGGCCTCATCAAGGCAGTTGAGCGGTTTGACTATCGCAAGGGTTTTCGCTTTTCCACTTATGCAACCTGGTGGATCAGGCAGGCTATCTCCCGGGGCATATCTGATAAAGACCGGATAATTCGGTTGCCGGTCCACATGTCGGAGACGGTTCGCAAGGTCACCAAAGCAGTCCAAAACCTGGAGCAGGACAATGACCTGTCACCTGATACACTGCAGTTAGCCGGCAAGCTGGACCTGCCGGTGAGAATGGTGGAGGAGGCTTTTCGGGTCGGACCCCAACCAATCTCGTTGGAAACACCGATCGGAGAAGATGATAACTCGACTTTTGGCGATTTCATTGTAGACGTGGATATGGTTTCTCCTGAAGATTCGGCCATAGACTTTGCCTTGCAGGCTGAAATCAACAAACAACTGCAGGTGCTGAATCCACATGAACGGCAAGTCCTGGAAATGCGTTTTGGTTTAAACAACTGCCAGCCGCATACATTGGAGCAGGTTGGCAATTATTTCGGCGTTACCCGTGAACGCATAAGGCAAATCGAAGCCAAGGCTCTGCAGAGGCTGCGCCAACCGACCTGCAGCAGCCATTTGCGTGATTTCGTTTTTTGATCAATGCATCCCCGGGAGTAATTTTTATGCGTGCGCAGTCCCACAAAATCACGAGTCAGGCATGAGCCATTTTGGCAGCCCAGCGTTTTCTTTTTCAGTCCGTTTTTCATTGCCCGGCAGCTTATGCACAAGCCGCAGTTCATACGGCAAGGTGCAATCCATACTCCCTGAAATCACCTTATTAACCGCAGTATCAGCTGCGCAATAATCATTCCCCAAATCGTAAGACAAACCAGCTTTTCACTATTTGTGTAAAGATTATGTAGCCGAACATCATCATCGCCAGTAATACCCAGTATAGGCCGGGCAAGGCTGTAAATCCCAATGTACCTGCTAATGGTGAGATGGTCAGCCAGGCTGCTACCAAAACAATAACCAGGGAGGAAACGATGAGGGGCCAGCTGGCTCGGCTTTGGACGAACGGGATTTTATTGGTGCGAATAACATGAATGATCATAGTCTGAGTAAAAACTGATTCTACAAACCATCCAGTATGGAACAGGGTGGGATTATTCCAGCAATTGAATACGTATAGCATTATGAAGAAAGTCATGTAATCGAATATTGAACTTATTGGCCCAATATATAAAATGAATCCCCGAATCGCTCCCATCGTCCACTGACGCGGTTTCTTCAGCCATTCGGGGTCAACTTCGTCGGCGGGAATAGTTGTCTGCGAAAAGTCATACAATAGATTATTAGTCAAAACCTGTATCGGTAACATAGGCAAGAATGGCAAAAAAGCACTTGCTCCTACTACACTGAACATATTGCCGAAATTGGAACTGGCAGCCATCTTTATGTATTTAACTATATTGCCGAACACTCGGCGACCTTCAACCACCCCATTTTGGAGGACCTCCAGGTCATTGTCAAGCAAGATAATGTCCGAGGATTCCTTGGCAATATCCACCGCGCTGTCAACGGATATGCCTACATCAGCGGACTTAAGTGCGGGGGCATCATTTATTCCATCCCCTAAAAATCCGACTACATGGCCATGGCTCTGCAATGCATTGACAATCATTTCTTTTTGACTGGGAATCAGCTTGGCAAACATATTGGTCGTGCCCACTGCATCGGCAAGTTCTGCTTCACTCATTTTTTCGATCTGTGAACCGAGCAGGATCCCCTGATTCGGAATCCCCACCTTATCGCATACAAATGCAGTAATTAAATCGCTGTCTCCTGTCAGGATTTTCACTTCAACATTCATTTTTTCCAGCCCTTTTAGGGCTTTAGCTGCAGATTCCTTGGGAGGATCCAGGAAAGATAGGAAACCCAACAGGATAAGATCCGATTCATCTTTCACCTGGTACAAAGGCTGATCAGGTGCATCAGGCATCTCCTTGTACGCCAGGGCCACCACACGAAATCCCTGGCTATTCAATTCATTTATCAGATCTTGCGCCTTTTCTTTATATGCCGGTAACATAGGAAGAACATCGTTGATTTCAACTCTTGTGCAGCAGCCCATTACCTCTTCCACGGCACCTTTACAAATCAATATGTTCAAACCAGTTTCATCCTCGATGATTACCGACATGCGCTTGCGGATGAAATCGAATGGTATCTCATCAACTTTCCGATATTTGAGATCGGCCTGCAAATCCTCCTCCAGTTCTCCGTGATTCAGGATAGCTTCATCCATAAGATTTTTCAAACCGGTGTGATGATAACTATTCAGGTAACCATAGTGCAGGACTCTGGCGCTAGCATCACCATACACATTGATGTGTTTTTCCAGCACTATCTTTCCCTCGGTTATTGTACCGGTCTTGTCTGTGCACAGTATATCCATGGCTCCTAAATTTTGGATCGAGTTCAGGCGCTTGACTATGACCTTCTTACGGGCCATCATTAAGGCCCCTTTGGATAAATTGACAGAAACAATCATGGGCATCATTTCTGGGGTTAAACCGACTGCAACTGCCAGAGCAAATAGAAAAGCCTCCAGCCAGTCATGTTTGCTAATACCATTTACCAGGAAGACAAGGGGTACCATAACAGCAATAAAACCAATCATCATCCAGGTGAAGGAATTGATTCCCTTGTCAAAGCTGGTTAATTCTCGCTGTTCAACAACGCTAGCTGCCAGCGACCCAAAGTAAGTCTTTTCCCCGGTATGAACTGCTACAACCTTACCGGTTCCACTTACCACGTTGGAACCCATGAAGCAAAGGTTGGCTAGCTCAAGCGGATTTCCCGATTCTTCAGGGTCTATACCGGCGCTCTTTTCAACCGGCAGTGATTCCCCAGTCAGGGCAGCCTGGTTTAAAAATAGGTCTTTAGCCGATATGACTCGCACATCAGCAGGTATCATGTCTCCAGCGGATAGGCAAATTATGTCCCCAGGCACTAGCATCTTAAGCGGAATTTCCTTTTCTTCGCCGTCCCGGATTACCGTTACGTTATTGCTCACCATGGCTTTCAGTTTCTCCGCTGCGTTGTCAGCGCGGTATTCCTGGAAAAATCGCAGTACCAAGCCCAACAGAATCATTACCAAAATGACCACAGTTGCCCTCATATCGCCAGTCAGGTAGGAAACACCTGCCAGGACTGACAGCAAAATTACCAAGGGATTCTTCACATTATCGATTATACGGGTCAAGACAGTCTTGCGCTTTCCCCGAACTAGCTCATTCGGGCCGTTAATTTTCAAGCGGGAACTGGCTTCCTCTTCAACCAGGCCTGTGATTTGGGTATGGAGCCGCTCGAGAACCAGCCCGGTTTCTGATTTGGCTATTGCCAATAATTCAGCCGAGACAGCCGTCACTTTTTCCAGGCTCGGCTTTGCAGCTGATTGCCCTTTCTGAGTTGGTCGTGACATTTGTTATGCCCCCATTGACTTAGATATCAGAAAACTAAGTTGCTAGCTCTTACCTTATTCACATTATATCGCCCTATCCTTTTTGGTGTTACCCATGTTCTCTCCGCCTATCCCCAAATCAAAAGGACCTTAAATGACGTCCTTCATGGATTGTCAACCGGCCTATTCATTCTGCTTCCAACTGCAATCTGAGACGCCATGATGATTTATCTGTTTTCTAATCAAAATTTAATGTTTCTCTAAGCCTGCTCTAAATTGCAGGGTATATATTTTGACTGTAAATATTAATCAAAGGGGGAATCTTAATGGCAGTCAGTTTGGAATTGGTAGAAATGTTAAGGGAACGAGCCCGGGTGAGTTACGAGGAGGCTAGAGCAGCACTGGAAAAATGCGAGGGTGACATCGTTGAGGCTCTGGTATATCTGGAGCAGCAGGGTAAGATCAAACCTCCGCAGACAGCCACCATCTGTATGTATGGTTTTGGGGAGAAACTCAAACAATGGTTCAAAGCCTGCAACGAGACCAAATTGGTGGTCAGTAAAAACGACCGCATCATGATGGACTTGTCGCTCACAGTTGTCATTATCGTAACCGTCTTCATTCCGCCGCTTACGGTAATCGGCTTACTGGTCGCTTTGTTTACCGGCCACAAAATCCGGTTCGAAAGGCCTGGCTCGACAGATATGCAGATAAATAAAACCTTCGATGAAATGTCGTCTGCGGCCACGAAAATCAGCGAACAGGTGGCGTCCTCCGTGTCCAAAAGCTAAGCCAGTCCGCTTGGGCTAAGGCCTTGTTTATATAGGCCGATTGTGCAAACATTATTATTAGACTCCGACTTGTTAGTCCCCGCCCAAAATCTGATGGCAAATGAGATGGTTCAGTGGCTGA
>JAAZOA010000011.1 GCA_012798055.1 Syntrophomonadaceae bacterium
AAAATATCTGGAAACCAAACCCCGGGTAGAGCAAGCCCTGGCCAGCCAAAAATTTGCTGAGGCAATGCTGCTTTTGGCTGGTTTGCGTCCGGAAGTAGATCTGTTCTTCGATGCGGTGATGGTAATGGTAGAGGAAGAGGAATTGAAAGCTGCCCGCCTGGGCATATTGAAGTCAATTGCCAAGTTGTGCCAAAAGGTGGCTGATTTCTCGAAAATTGTAGGCTAAAAATTTAATTATTAAACAGGATTTTTTTGTTCAATATAGTATATATAATTAGTGTAGTTTGGCCCAAAAAGTATAGCATAATTGGGTGGTGAAAATAATCGAACTAAATGAACGCCAAGAAAGAATCCTGGAAATTGTCAAAAACCACGGCCCGATCACAGGGGAAAGTATTGCCGAACTGTTGCAGGTTACCAGGGCAGCCTTGCGCCCGGATCTTGCGGTTCTGACCATGTCCGGATACCTTGAAGCCAAACCGCGAGTCGGATATACCTACAAGGCCGACGGGGCATCGAATGAGATCAAGAAGATCCTGAATCAATATCGGGTCAAGGACATAATGTCGATGGCCGTAGTGGTGAAAGAAAAATGCAGTATATATGATGCTATTGTGACCCTCTTCCTCGAAGATACCGGGACTATATTCGTGGTGGACAAAAAGAATAACCTGGTGGGGATAGTATCCCGCAAAGACCTGCTGAAAACTACTCTGGGCAAAGTCGATATTCATCAGATGCCAGTCAGTGTGATTATGACCCGGATGCCTAACATAATCACTGCCGCGGGAGATGATACAGTGGTGGAAGCGGTGAAAAAAATTGTAGAACACGAAGTGGACGCCCTGCCAGTGGTCCGGCGTTTCATTGGCCAACCGGGAGAAGACAACCTCGAGGTGGTGGGGAGGATCACCAAAACCAATATAACTCGACTCTTCCTGGACCTGGCCTTTAAATAAACAAGGAGGTTAGAAATTTTGAGCAATCATTTACCGGGGGTGTACATCGTTTCCGACTCCATTGGAGAAACAGCTGAGATGGTGGTCAGGGCCGCTGCCAGTCAATTCAACTCCGGATCTATGGAAATCAGGCAAATACCCAATATTTCTGATGAAGCCACCATTGAGGAGGTCGTTCACCAGGCAGCAGAAAACGATTTCTTGATAGCATACACTCTGGTCCTGGACGAACTAGCTGAGTTTCTCCGCAAAGAGGCAGCCAAGGCCGGGGTCGTCTGTGTCGACATCCTGGGGCCAATTATTTCGGCATTTGAGCAGGCCAGCAAAATTACTCCCAAGCGGGAGCCGGGCCTGTTGCGCAAAGTGGATGAAATGTATTACCGGAGAGTGGAAGCGGTGGAATTTGCCGTGCGCTACGATGATGGCAAAGATCCCCGGGGCATTCCCCAGGCGGACGTGATCCTTATCGGCGTGTCCAGAACCTCCAAGACCCCGCTTTCCATGTACCTGGCCCATAAACGCATCAAAGTGGCTAACGTTCCGTTGGTGCCGGAATTGGCTCCACCCGATGAGCTCTTCCAGGTAGAAAGGGGCCGGGTGATCGGATTGACGATCAAACCGGATCTGCTCAACAATATCCGCAAGGAGCGCCTCAAGACCATGGGACTCACAGCTCAAGCTACCTACGCGAATTATGAGCGTATATTGGAAGAACTGGAGTTCGCCAGCAAGGTGATGAAAAAATTGGGTTGCCCCATCATAGATGTGACCAATCGGGCGGTAGAAGAAACGGCCAGCAAAATACTTGAAATCTACTATAGGAGGTTAAGTAATGTCTAGCAAAAAATTCGTCTATCTGTTTGAAGAAGGAAAATCGGAGATGAAGGCCATCCTGGGAGGGAAAGGCGCCAATCTGGCGGAGATGACTAGAATCGGGCTGCCAGTGCCTCCGGGTTTCACTATCACTGCCGAAGCTTGCAACGAATACCTGGCACGGGGACAACAATTTCCGGAGGGCATGCTGGAGGCGGCCTTTGCAGCTCTAAAGACGCTGGAAGACAGGACCGGCAAGAAATTCGGAGATAAAGATAACCCGCTGCTGGTTTCGGTCAGGTCGGGGGCTGCTGTTTCCATGCCTGGCATGATGGATACGATCCTGAACTTGGGCTTGAACGACGCTAGTGTACAGGGGCTGGCAACCTTGTCCGGTGATGAGAGATTCGCCTATGATTGCTATCGCCGATTTATTCAAATGTTCGGCAATGTGGTTCTGGAAATCGAACACGGCAGCTTTGACGTCATCGTGGAAAAACATAAACGCAAATTGGCTCTGATATTCGACTACGAGATCCCTGCTGACGAACTCAAGGAAATCATACAGGAATACAAGGCGGTTGTGCAGCAGGCTAAAGGTTTCGAGTTCCCACAGGATGTCAACGATCAGCTGATTATGGCTATCAAGGCCGTTTTCGGATCTTGGAACAATCAGCGGGCCATAGTCTATCGCCGCATAAACAAGATCCCCGATGATCTGGGAACAGCCGTTAATGTACAGTGCATGGCCTTCGGCAACCTGGGTGAAGATTGCGGCACCGGGGTGGCTTTCACCCGCGATCCCTCTACCGGGGAGAAGACCTTGTACGGGGAATTCCTGGTCAATGCCCAGGGTGAAGACGTGGTGGCGGGGATCAGGACCCCCTTGCCAATCTCCAAACTTAAAGATGGTTTGCCTTCTGTTTTCGAACAATTCATCAACACCTGCAACAACCTGGAAAAACACTACCGGGATATGCAGGATATAGAGTTTACCGTGGAAAAAGGGATACTGTATATGCTGCAGACCCGGACTGGAAAACGGACTGCCAAGGCGGCGGTGAAAATCGCGGTAGAAATGGTGGGCGAAGGCTTGATCACCAAGGAGGAGGCCTTGCTGAGGGTGGATCCGGAACAGATCGACCAACTGCTGCATCGCCAGATCGACACCAGCGTTACCTTGCATCCCTTTGCCCAGGGCCTGCCAGCCTCCCCGGGTGCAGCCAGCGGCAAAGTGGTGCTAGATGCTGACCTGGCTGAAAAAATGGGTGAGGCCGGGGAAAAGGTGGTCCTGGTGCGTAATGAGACTACTCCCGACGACATCCATGGGATCGTATATGCCCAAGGTGTGCTCACTGCCCGGGGAGGGATGACCTCTCATGCTGCGGTTGTGGCTCGGGGAATGGGCAAACCATGTGTTTGCGGCTGTGAGAGCATAAAGATCGACCAGGAAGGCAAACAATTCACAGCCAATGGACTGGTAGTCAAGGAAGGAGAAATCATAACCATCGACGGGGCAACCGGAAATGTGATGATTGGTGAAGTACCCATGATAGAACCGACTCTGTCCGAAGAATTCGAGACACTCCTGGCCTGGGCTGATGATATCAAGAGGCTGGCGATCAGAGCCAATGCCGATACCCCGGAGGATGCCGAGAAAGCAAGAGAATTCGGCGCACAGGGTATAGGATTATGCCGCACTGAGCATATGTTCATGGCCCAGGAAAGGCTGCCCATAATGCAGGAAATGATCCTGGCGGAAAACCTGGCTGAACGCGAAGCCGCCCTAGCAAAACTGCTACCCTTCCAGCGGGAAGACTTCTATGGCATCCTAAAAGCTATGGCCCCATTTCCGGTTACCATACGCCTTTTGGATCCGCCTCTGCACGAGTTCCTGCCTGACCAGGAAAGCTTGATGCTCGATATAGTTGAGATGAAATTCCGCAACGCCAACAAGTATGACATCATGGAAAAAGAGACGATGCTCAAGAAGATACACAGCCTTCATGAAGCCAATCCGATGCTGGGACACCGTGGATGCCGCCTGGGGCTAACTTATCCGGAGATTTATATCATGCAGGCCCGGGCAGTGTTCGAGGCCATGGTGATGCTCAAGAAGGAAGGCATTGAGACATTGGCCGAGATTGAGATCCCTCTGGTTATGGACCAGGCTGAATTTACCCTGCTAAGGAAAGAAATTCTTGAGGTTTATGCCGAAATCAAGTCTTCAACCGGCATGGAACTGGATTTTGTGCTGGGGACCATGCTGGAATTGCCGCGGGCTTGTGTAGTCGCCGATGAAATTGCGGCAACCGCTGAGTTCTTTTCTTTCGGTACCAATGATTTGACCCAGACCACACTTGGTTTCAGCCGGGACGATGCAGAAGGCAAATTCATTCCCGTCTACTTGGAGCGGAAAGTATTGAAGGACAATCCTTTTGCAGTCCTGGACCGCAAAGGGGTGGGAGCCCTTATGAAGATGGCAGTAGAAAAAGCCCGCGGCACCAGGCCCGGTATCTTGATGGGCATCTGCGGTGAGCATGGTGGTGAACCTAGTTCCGTAGAGTTCTGTCACCTCATCGGGCTGGACTATGTCAGCTGCTCTCCTTATCGGATACCGATCGCCAGATTAGCAGCAGCCCAGGCCCAGATAAGAAACCGTTAAGTACGGAGGCATTTCTTCTAGGGAGCCCTGGACTGCCAGGGCTCCCCAGATTTGTAAGCGGGTTGAGCTATAGAATCCGCTAGGGACCGATATAGATGACGTAAATAGAGGAATTGGCCTTCGTCTGTTGTATATGAATACCATAAGCCCCGCTGAAATCAGGGGCCAATAGTGATTCAGGCGAAACCGGAGTACTGAATCTACTCCCTTGAGGTGCGATAATTCTTAACCTTGCAGGCTAAGGATTTTTTTGTTAAGGGATGAGGTGAGAGAGATGGAAATTAGGGAAGAAATCGAAGCCAGAGAAAATCGGGGCTTGAGCCCCATGGCCACCTGGGCTAGCCGCTCAAGAGGAAGGCAGCGTGAGGAAAAACCTGATCCCATCCGGACCTGCTTCATGCTAGACAGGGATCGGATTGTCCACTCCAAAAGTTTCCGCCGCCTCAAGCACAAGACCCAGGTATTTGTCGCTCCTCCGGGAGACCACTACCGGACCCGCCTCACCCATACCCTGGAGGTCAACCAGATTGCCAAAACCATCGGAGCAGGATTGAATCTCAACCTGGACCTTATCGAAGCCATAGCCTTGGCCCATGATGTAGGCCATACACCTTTTGCCCATTCCGGCGAACAGGTGCTGAATGAATTGACCGGTGGTCATTTCCGCCACAATGAAAACAGCATCAGGGTATTGACCCGCATCGAACAACACCGGGACCGCAGCGGCCTCAACCTCAGCGCCGAGGTTTTGGACGGGGTGCTCCACCACAGCGGTTATGGGCATAAGGCCCCACCGTCGTTCACCTTGGAAGGCCAGGTCATCCGGATAAGTGATAAAATCGCATATGTCCAGCACGACATAGATGACTCGGTACGGGCTGGAATCCTCAGCCTCGACCAGATACCCCGCGAGTTTCTGGCCACGTTGGGGACCAGCCATAGCCAGCGCATCGCTACCCTGGTGATCAATACCATCGCACACACCCGCAAGCAGATAGAGGCTGGGGGGGAGGTCAGCGTAGAGCCGGATCCCCAGATCGAAAAAGCCTTAAGGGGGCTGCGGGAATTCATGTTTGAAAACATCTACCGGGGACCAGTGTGCCAGGGGGAAAGGACCCGGGCCACCTTTGTGATTGAGCACCTTTTTAAATACTACCTGAAAAACCCACGCAAGATGAGCCCATTATACCTGGAAATAGCTGAGCAGGAGGGCTTGGAGCGGGCGGTAGTCGATTATATATCAGGGATGAGCGATGCCTATTGTGTCACTCTCTTCAGAGACATATATATACCCCAGTCGTTGGTCCCGGATGCGGGACGTATCTTTGGCTGGACCTGCGAGATCTAAACGGGGATAATTGGTTCACCAAATATTTTCCGTTGAGTAAAAAGGAATTTGTCGGTCGGTATAGAATAGTAGGTGGAAGTCATGACTAAATACATGGATGAACAAAACATTCGCGAAATAGAAGCACGTCTCGATATAGTCGAAATAATTTCTGAGAGCGTGCAGCTACATCGCAGAGGGAACAATTACTGGGGGTTATGTCCCTTTCACCCGGAAAAAACCCCTTCTTTCAGCGTGAGCAGGAACAAGCAGATGTACTACTGTTTCGGATGTCATGCGGGGGGGAATATTTTTTCCTATGTAATGAAAAAGGAAGGCCTTGACTTCAAAGAAGCCCTAGAACTGCTGGCGGCTAAAGCCGGGATCGAGATTGCCCTTCCCCGGGACCGCAAATCAACGGATAAGCGTAAAGCCTTGATTGCTGTCAATAACGCCGCGACCCAGTTCTATGCAGACATTCTGAGCAGCGAAAAGGGGCGCGCAGCCAGGGCATATTTGGAAAAGCGGGGGCTGACCCCGGAATCGATTTCGATATTTAAATTAGGTTATGCGCCGGATGAATGGAACCTGGTCGAGGAGTATCTGCTCAAGAAGGGTTTTGCCCCTGAAATCATCAAGGCATCAGGATTGATCAAACGCAGCGACAAGCAGAATCGATTTTATGACTTGTTCCGTAATCGTATAGTCTTTCCGATTTTTATATATAACCAGGATGTGGTTGGTTTCGGTGGTAGAAGTCTGGGTGAGGTTCTGCCCAAGTATCTCAATACTGCTGAAACCGAACTGTTTTCGAAGCGCAGGAACCTGTACGGGTTAGCCCAGGGACGGGAGAGTATCCGGGAGAACAACTCCGCCTTTCTTGTGGAAGGATATATGGACTGCATAAAACTCCATCAGGCTGGTATCAAGAATACCGTCGCTTCATTGGGAACTGCCCTTACCGAAGAACAGGCCAGTTTGCTGCGCAGATATACGGAGAGGGTTGTAGTCTTGTACGATGGCGACGAAGCCGGCCAGCGTGAAACGATGCCGGCCATTAAAGTATTAGGGGCAGCGGGCCTGCAGGTGGAAATTGTCAGCCTGCCCCCGGGTAAAGATCCCGATGAATATATAGAATCTTAT
>JAAZOA010000077.1 GCA_012798055.1 Syntrophomonadaceae bacterium
AGCAACCTGACCCGTCTGCAGCGACAATATCCTAAAGCCCGGGTGGGCTCAGCGGTTTTGATGGATGTCAAAACCGGGGAAATACTAGCCATGTGCAGTAGTCCGAGCCTGAGGCCTGACGATTGGAAGGGCAACATCAGCAGCAAGCTTGCCAATTACTATTTTCCCCAAGGATCAAGCTACAACCCCCTCGAACCGGGGGCAGCTACAAACCGGGCCATTCAGGCAAATTACCCGCCCGGGTCAACTTTTAAGCCTATAACGGGGATGGCCGCATTGGAGGCCGGGGTCATGGACCCCCTCAAGGACTACGTCAATTGCCAGGGCCGTTACTGGATCGCTCCCTACATACCCTGCACCGGGGTGCATGGCAATGTCAACTATTACAGCGGTATGGCCACTTCCTGCAATACATATTTCCAGGAGATGGGACGCAGAGCCACCCAGGAAAACCTGGTCAAGGTGGCCAAGGACTTCGGATTAGGGGAGAGAACCGGGATCGACCTTCCCTATGAGATACAGGGTTCAGTCCCTACTCCGGAATGGAAGCGGCAACTGAATGACCTTTTGATAAACCGGAAATATGAGGCCCTGCGCAAGCAGCTGGAAGAAAAATACAACCTGTTATTGGCTGCTGCCAGCAGCCAGGATGAAATCCAGGAACTGAATAAGAAGAAGCAGCAGGAGCAGACCAAGCTGGAAGCCCAGTACGAGATCGATTATAATTTTGACACCCAGTGGCAGGCTTTCGACACCTTTAACATGTCGATCGGCCAGGGAGGCAACCAATACACTGTGATTGAACTGGTGGATTATATTGCTGCGATTGCCAATGGTGGCAGCTTGATGCGACCTCACATCGTCAAGCGCATAACATCACCGGACCAGGAGGTGTTACGCGAGATCAAGCCGGAGGTTATTCGTACGGTATCGGTCTCGACCCGGACCCTGGCTGAGACCCGTCGAGCAATGGTGCAAGTCACCCAGGGAAGTGGGACCGCGGCTTTTCTCTTCAGTTCGTTCCCGGATAATATCAAAGTCGGAGCTAAAACCGGAACTGCCCAGACCAACCGGGTCGGTGATGATGCTCTGCACGAGTTTCACGGTGTGTTTGTGGCTTTCGCGCCAGCGGAAAACCCTGCCATAGCTTTTGCCGGGGTCATTGAGTATGGTCAGCACGGCAGTGAATCAGTCGGTTATGTAGCCAAAGAGGTTTTTGAACAATATTTTGGTTTGCAGGATCATTACACGGCAGCTGCCCAGGCAAGGACCGACTAGAATCGAGATAATAGAACCAGTGGTCCTTAATAAGAAGGCTGGCTGAGGTCAAAGGGTTCATCGGGAGGGGTAATTTTGAACTTCAAACGCTTGAAATTGATAGACAAATATTTCGTGGTTCTCCTTTTCGCAATCCTGGGTTTTGGCCTGGTAGTCCTGGCCAGCGCCAGCAGCGGTATAGGCAGTGATCCGTATTATTACCTGAAAAAACAGCTGGTTTTTGTGGGTATGGGTTTAATAGCTGCTTTCTATCTGTTGCGGTTCGACTATACCGAACTCCAGAGGTATGGCCGTTATCTATATGGGGCCGCTTTGGCTATCCTGATGATTGTCCTGGTTTTCGGAACCGAGGTGCGCGGGACCACCGGCTGGATAAGCATTGGGGGTTTGCCTCCCGTCCAGCCCGCCGAATTTACGAAAGTGCTGTTGATACTTACTTTTGCTGAGTTTTTAAGCCGGCGGAGAGGAGAGTTGGATACCCTTGGTCAGATGCTGCCCTGTTTTTTGTACATGGGGGTGCCTTTCCTGCTGATCATGGCCCAGCCCGACCTTGGAACCGCTTTGGTCTATATTGTGATCACCGCAGCCATGATGTACATGGCCGGGGCCAATCCCAGGATTCTTACCGGCCTGATCGCAGCTTCGACACTATTGACGGCCTTCTGGCTATTTATGCATTTCCAATACGGTCTCTGGTTGCCATTGGATGACTATCAATTCAAGCGGCTCACGGTATTTATCGATCCTTACCAGGATGGGCAAGGAGGCCGGGGAGCGGGATGGAATACCATCCAATCCCTGATCGCCATAGGTGCGGGAGGACTGACCGGTACCGGATTGTTTCAGGGCACCCAGGTGCAGCTGAATTTTCTCCCCGAAAGGCACACGGACTTTATATTTGCGGTCATAGGCGAAGAATTGGGGTTCGTGGGCGCTGCTGCGCTGATATTGCTTTACGGATTTTTGCTGGTAAGAACATTGATAATGGCCGCTGAGGCCCGTGATTTGGATGGTACCCTGATCATAGTCGGGATCAGCGCCATGTGGTTGTTTCACATCTTCGAAAATGTAGGCATGTGCATAGGTCTGATGCCTATCACCGGCATACCCTTGCCTTTTCTCAGTTACGGGGGCAGTGCCATGTTAAGCAATTTGATAGCAGTAGGGTTGGTCCTGGGGATTAATATCCGGGGCAGGAAGATAGTATTTTGATAACGACCAGGAAGAAGCGGCATCATGAGCAAGGACAACGAAAATGAGAAACGTATCCACAGTACCGTCCAGCAGACCATCCTGCTTATCCCAAATTTTTTAAAGCTGCTCTACCGCTTGACCTCAGACAGGCGGGTGCCTCTGCGGGAAAAGGCCATATTGTTTGGAGCGGTGGCTTATATCCTGTCACCCCTGGACTTTTTGCCTGATGTCATCCCGGTCCTGGGCCAGATCGATGACCTGCTACTGATCGCTCTGATCCTGCAGAGGTTCATGAACAGCGTCGATCGCAGGGTAGTGCTGGAACACTGGGATGGCTGGGAGAGCCTGTTAGTGACTATTGAGAAGATTTTAGAATTCACCCGTTATCTGCTTCCGGCCGGTATATATGAGAAAGTCGTTCACAAAGCCCGGCCTCAATATATAGATGCAGATTATGAGATCAAATGACGGACTAGGATTTCGGCTGGCTTGCAGAAGACCTCCGGGTTGTTATACAGAGGAGTGAGTCACAATTTAAGCCGCCGTTAACAGGGCGGCTTCTTATTTGTTGCAGCCATCCGGTCAGCATAGGTCCCGGTTTTGTGATAAGATGGTGACAATGATTTGCCAGTAGGAGGCCACGCATGAAAGAACGCTTGTTCAGGGAGATTTTGCCGCGTGTATCCAAGCCGGCCAGATACGCAGGCGGAGAACTGAATATCATCGTTAAAGACTGGGAAACCTGCGGGACTAAAATGGTCCTGGCTTTCCCCGATGTTTATGAAATCGGCATGTCCCATATCGGCAGCCGCATCCTGTACGGTCTGGTCAATGAGCAAAGCCGGCACGTAATGGAAAGATGTTACGCCCCTTGGCCGGATATGGAGTTGTTGATGCGGCGGGAAGATATACCCCTGTATGCCCTGGAGTCATTCCAGCCCCTGCATCGTTTCGAGGTAGTGGGATTCTCTCTTCAGTATGAACTAGCGATCACTAATGTCCTGAATATGCTGGATCTCGGGCGCATACCGGTTATGGCTGCAGAACGGGGGGAGAATGATCCACTGGTCATAGGCGGTGGACCGGTGACCTTCAATCCGGAACCCTTTGCTGAATTCTTTGATGCATTCCTGATTGGGGAGGGCGAGGAATTATTGCTGGAATTCCTGGACAGCCTGGAAAGGAACCGGAACCTGGACCGGCGTAGCCGCCTTTTGAAGGCAGCGGCGCTTGATGGAGTTTACGTACCGGCCCTATACAGGGTTGAATATGCTGATAGTCAGACCATCCGGGCAATGCAGCCGCTCGATCCTGCTGCTCCTCTAAGGGTGCGCAAGCGGCTGGTAAAGGACCTGGATCAGGTCTACTATCCAGAGAAGCCGCTGGTGCCATATATGGAAATAGTGCATGATCGTGCGGTGTTGGAAGTAATGCGAGGCTGCCAGCGAGGTTGCCGGTTTTGTCATGCGGGCATTGTATATAGGCCGGTGCGGGAAAGAAGTATCGCCAAGCTTGAAAGACAGGCCTGCCAGCAGATAGAGAACAGCGGCTACGACGAGATATCGCTGGCTTCGCTGAGTACCCTCGATTACTCAGGTATCATGCGGTTAGTCAAGGATTTGGTGAATACTTATGGCCAAAGAGGAATCGGGGTTTCCTTGCCCTCACTGCGAGTCGATGCTTTTTCCATTGAACTGGCCAACGAGGTGCAGAAGGTGCGTAAAACTACGCTCACCTTGGCCCCTGAGGCGGGTACCCAGCGCTTGCGGGATGTCATCAACAAGAACGTGAGCGAGACAGATTTGATGCAGGCGGTGGAAGCTGCATTCTCCTCCGGTTGGAATGCGGTCAAACTCTATTTCATGCTGGGATTGCCCACCGAAAAACAGGAGGATCTGGATGGTATTCTGGACCTGTTGGATAAGGTCAGATCCGTAGGCAAGCGTTTGTCCCGCCGCGGGGTAGAGATCAGAGCCAGCTTGGCCTACTTTGTACCCAAAGCCCACACTCCGTTTCAGTGGAGGCCACAGAACAACCTCGCTGAAATGGATGCTAAACGCAGCTATTTGCAGAAGAACAAGCCCAAAAACGTCAAGTTCAGTTTCCAGGATACGGCCACCAGCATGCTGGAAGGGGTAATTGCCCGCGGTGACCGGCGTTTGGGCCGGGTTATTTACCGGGCCTGGCAAATAGGCTGCAAATTTGACGGTTGGTCCGAATATTTCGATTTTCAGAAGTGGCAGGCTGCATTCACTGACTGCGAAATTGACCCGGCTTTTTATACCCAGCGAATCCGTGGTTATGATGAGATTTTTCCCTGGGATTTCATCGATATAGGGGTCTCTAAGGATTATTTGCGTAAGGAGGACCAGCGGGCTGATTTGGGACAGACCACTGGAGACTGCCGTCTGGACGGATGTGATGATTGCGGGATTTGCCCGGGTTTCGGTGTTACCCTTGACATCAAGGAGGTGGGCTGATATGCACCTTAGGGCCGAATACTCGGTAGGGCCGGATTTGAAATTCCTGTCCAACCTTGATATGATGCACTTGATGGAACGCGCCTTACGCCGGGCAGGCATCCCTTACAAGCTCAGTGAGGGCTTCAATCCCCACATCCGCCTGTCAATGGGCACGGTTTTGCCAGTTGGGCTATGGGGCGATTGCGAATATTTCGACCTGGAACTTGAACTCATGTCCCTGGAGGAATTCAAGAACCGAATGAACCGGGTGCTTCCCAGCGCTATACGAATAAAGCAATGCCAAGAGATTCTGCCGGGGACCCCCTCCTTGATGAAAACGGTCAACGCAGCTCTGTATGCCTTCGCAATCAACATCTCATTGTCCGAATTGGAGCCTATTCAGGCTGCGATAATGATGCAGGCATCTATACAGGTGCAGAGCCGGGGCAAGCATAAGGAACAGGTCAAGGATATCAGACCAGGCCTTTATCGGGCGGAGTCAGGGCAGCAGGACGATATGGCTATCCTGCGGATGCTGGTAAGTGTCAACCAGCCCGTCAATATCAGGTTCGATGAATTGGTAGAAGTGCTGAACAGATTTGGGATAGGTTCCGACATCATCAAGGATTTCTGGCGGCAGGGTAACTATATCAAACAGGGACAGGAATATATTTCTCCATTGGACATGTTTTAAACAAGGC
>JAAZOA010000078.1 GCA_012798055.1 Syntrophomonadaceae bacterium
ATATGCTCGGGTTAGTCCCGACCGCATCGATATGCTGACCAAATTGGTGGAGGCTTATGACCACCTGGGTATAGTCTCCACCCTTGACCAAAACCAGGGGACCGTGCTGGTAAGGGTAACAACCGATACTTGGGCCGAAATGCTGGAGATCCTGCACCACTTGCCTTTCCCCGTCACGATTGATGAATAACTTGGTGCGCTATTCATTTGGAATCCGCGACCTTGATTTCCTTCAATATTCAACTCCCCAGAAATCCTGCCGCTCATCCGCAGATCGAAGGCGCCGATCAATAATTACCAATTACCGCCTGCCGTGTCACCCACCCGGGCATCGCCTGGCGCTGGGAAACAATAACAGCCTGCGACAAATAATACTATAATAGAAAAAGGGATATACTTCTGAAAACGCTGTGCTATAATGGAGAAAATACGGTTAGGGGGTATAAGGATGCCTGAAATTAAGGAGCAGATGAAGAAATCGTTGCAGGATAAGTGGGGTAATCGAGTCAGTTTCGATGAATTGGAACGCAAGATATATGCCCATGACATGGGGGTTATGCCGTCTTTGGTTCAACCCGTAGTAGGCAAACCGATACCGGACGGTATAGTCCAGCCCAATTCCGAGCAGGAACTGGTGGAACTGGTCAACCTGGCCCGGGAGGCCAAAATAAAGCTGACCCCACGGGGAAAGGCAACCTCGGGCTATGGTGGGGTTCTGCCGGTGGAGGGCGGCTTGGTGGTTGAATTCAATCGCATGAACCGGATAATGGCCATTGATCCCGATGAACGCAGCGCTACCGTGGAACCAGGTGTGGTTTGGAAAGAGTTGGAATACCACCTCAACCAGAAGAACCTGACCCTGGCCTTATACCCCACCAGTTTTCCTTCTTCAACCGTAGGGGGATGGTTGGCTCAGGGAGGTGCAGGCATCGGCAGCTACGAATATGGATATTTCAAAGACAACGTTTTTTCCGTGCGCCTGGTCCAAATCGATGGTCGGGTAGTCGAATTGACCGGTCATGACATAAACCTTGCCAGTGAAGCCAACGGCACCACTGGATTCATCAGCCAGGTGACCCTGAGGGTGAAGCCCCTTAAGCCCATGCATAAGAACGCAGTTGCGTTTGATACGGCGGCAAATATGACCTCCTTCATTACCGGACTCTATGACCGGAAAGTTCCGTTGTGGTCGGTGACCTTCATAAATCCGGAGGCCGCCAAGATGAAGAACCTCTTGCCCCCTCATTTGCATCATGGCCGGCCCGTGGAGGACCTTCAACGCATCACCCTGCCGCAAAAATATATAGTCATACTGGCCTGTACCACCGAGCGCTGCGATCTCTTGATGGAGGATGTTATGACCCTGGCTCTTAGGAACAGTGGCGAGATATTGAGCCCGGAGATTGCAGAACATGAGTGGTCAGCCCGTTTTGAACCCATGCGCGCCAAACGCATAAGCCCTTCTTTGATCCCCAGCGAAGTTGTGGTGCCGGTGGAAAAACTGGCCCAAGTGATAGAAGATACCAACCGGGAAATCAAACACCCCTTTATTTTGGAGGGCTTCACCACCAATCGGCGGGAGGTTGTGCTGCTGGGATTCATACCCCATGATGAGCGCAAGTTCAATTTCAACCTGGCTTTCGGCCTGTCCCTGACCGCCCTTAAAGTGGCCCAGCAATACGGGGGGCGTCCTTATGCGACCGGCCTGTATTTTACCGGTTTTGCCAAAGAAGTACTGCGTCAGGAACACCTGGACCTGCTGGTGGAGCATAAGAAAAGGGTGGATCCCGAAGGATTGATGAACCCTGGCAAGGTTATGGACAGCACCCTGGTAGCCGGCGGACTGAAGCTTGCCAGTAAAATGGAACCGCTGATCCGGATCTTTGGCAACTGGGCCCAGGGTAAGGAAAGTGGTGAGGTTTTCCAGGTGAAAAAGGGCATCCCCGGTGACGTTGCCTGGTATGCATACGCCTGTTCCCAGTGCGGCTACTGTATTGACCATTGCGATCAATACTATGGACGTGGGTGGGAGTCCCAGTCACCGCGGGGCAAGTGGACCTTTCTGAAGATGGTGATGGAAGGCGATGCCGAATTCGACCAGCGGGCTGCCAATACTTTCCTGGCCTGTACCACCTGCGAGATGTGCAACCGTACCTGCCAATTGGACCTGCCCAATGAGTCATCCTGGATGAAACTCCGCGGACTGCTGGTCGATAGCCGCGGATATCATACGTTCCCGCCGTTTGAGATTATGGCCAATACCATGCGGCAACAGGGTAACATCTGGGGAGAATACTCGAAAGACCGTGATGGGTGGATCACCGAAGAGATACGCCCCAGTATCGTCGAACAGTCAGAATATGCCTTTTTCCCAGGTTGCACGGCTTCCTACGTGGAGCAGGATATATCCCAGGCGACCGCCCTGCTTCTGAAAGACGCAGGGATTGAATATACCTATATGGGCAAAGAAGAACATTGCTGCGGGATTCCCATGTTGGTCTCCGGGCGTTGGGAAGTATATGATGAAACTGTTGCTCATAATATTGAGTGCATGAAAAAAACCGGCGCCACCAAGATAATTACCACTTGTCCGGCCTGCTGGCTGATGTGGGAGATCTATTACCGCCATTGGGCCGAGGACCATGGGGTGGAATATCCCTTCCATGCCATGCACTATGCCGATGTGTTAGCCGAGAAGATAAAAGCCGGGGAATTCACCATACCCATAGCAGCGGGGCGCAAGGTAACTTACCATGACCCCTGCCATATGGGCAGGGCTGGAGTGCGTTTTGAGGGACCGCGTACTTTGATAAACGCGATACCGGATTCAAATTTCCGGGAAATGCGTTTTAACCAATATGACGCTCACTGCTGTGGAGCTGTGCTAAGCCTGGTAGCAGATCCCGATGTCGCAGAAAATATTGGCATCATGCGGGTTCAGGAGGCTATCGACACAGGGGCTGATACCTTGATCACTGCTTGTCCCTGCTGCCGTGTCCAATTGCAACGGTCTCGGGACCTGGGGAACCTGCCCATTGAGATAAGAGACCTGGCGACATTGGCTGCCGAAGCCATGGGGCATAAAGTACCGACTTCGAATGCGGTCATGCACGATAAATGGGGAGTATTTGAAGCGATGATCCGTCTCATGACTCCCTGGGGGATGGCAGACCTGATGGCGGAAATGATTCCTGATATGATCGACGCCATGCCCGATATGTATCGCAATATGATGGGGATGGTGATAAAGGCTCCCGAGGCCTTCAAAGAGCCGATGATCAATATGATGAGTGGGGTAATGCCGTCCCTGTTCCCCAAACTCTTGCCGGATATTATGCCCAAAGTCATGCCCAGGATGTTGGAACTGGTAGGTAAATCCATCCCCATGCCGGACTATATGTCCGAACAGATGCCGGATTTGATGCCGCCGACCATGGCGGTCCTGATGCCCAAGATGCTGCCGGAAATCATCCCATACTTTATGCCCAAAATGGCCGACTACCTGCGTCAAGCCAAAGCATAATAATTCTTGCCAGAATGAAATCCGCCTCTCAAAGGGGCGGATTTGCTATTTAATGCATAATTATTTTGGATTCCCAGGTGGGCTTGGTGTGGTTTCGAAATAAATGATTACCCCAGCAATGCCACCAGGGCTTCGTAGCCGCCGCCCTTTTCCTTGGAAATGACTTCATCCAAGGGACGCATCAGCTCACAAGCCTCACCGTTATTGAACTTGCATACTACCCGGTTAAGTATATGCTCATAATGATCCTGTTTCTGGACGATGATATAATGACGGGTCACCCTGATCAGTTTGCTGAGCATGAAGTTGCTGATCTCGATAGAAGTAGGAGAGATCTGAATCCTGAGCAGGGCTTTTTCGGTCAAGATCCAATCCAGCTCGCTGTAGCCCTTCTCGATAGCCGCCGGCTCCCGATATTCCCGGTACCAGGCCATAAACTCCCCGGAACCTGCTGCGGCCTCCCTGTATGCACTGTAGGCAACTTCGCGCATGTATAAACGGAAAGGCTCTTGCTCCATAGGTATCCCTCCTTTATTCATTACTTGTTATTTTCGCCGCCGGTGCGGCGAATCCTGCCGCGGGTGCAAGTAAAAATATTTCCCGGCCAAAAGGTGGACGGCGCGAATGTATTCCAGATTCGTATGGCTTTTGGTATCATAGATATATTGAATTCCGGACGGGAGGCAATGAAATGGCAGTATATACCGATCTTGAGTCTTTGCTGGCTGTAGGGATATTGAAGCCCCGGGAGTCAAATGCAGTGATCCCCTGTGTAGAGATAATGCAAAGGGAATTCGTGGGATATGATGACGAAACGAGGAGCGTGACTTGCGCCTACCCGGTCCTGCCCATCTTTTCGAATCCCCGCGGAGTCATGCAGGGAGGGTTCATCTGTGCGGCCTTCGACAACACCTTCGGGATGCTGGTCTATTTCCTGACCCAGACCCTGGCCATGGCTACTGTGGACCTGGATGTGAACTATCACAAGGGGATCGCTGTAGGGGACAAGTTGGAGATAACCACTACCTTGAAGTCCCAGGGCAAAACCATTATCCACATGGTGGGTGAAGCTTATAACGGCAGCCACGAACTAATAGCCAGCGCCACCACCAATATCTACCTTCTGGACAAGAAGAATGGTTGAGAGCCCAATCTGATAAGAAGTCAAAAAAAACCGGTGGGCAAGTGCCCACCGGTTTTTTTGTTAAATATCCAGATGACCGGACTTATTTGGACCAGGGTGCCGGGATAGGTAAGACACTCTTGCCGTAAGCCGTATTGGTGACTATGGCGATGGCCAGGTACAGGCCCAGGATTCCGGTAAACAGCAGGAAGTAAGCCGCAATCGGATCGCCGGTTGCTTTGGAGATGATGCCCAGGTCCATCAGGGCGATGGTGACAACAGCTACGTCCAAAAGGATAACAGCCATGGTCAGAACTGAAGTGGCTTTGAAATAGGCCGGGGTGAAACCGACTATGAAGATCGCCAGGGCGGCCCATGCCCAACCATCGATTCTGCCGTCCAAGGGAATGGTCCATACAGCTTTGTTGGCATTGGCCTGATATTTGACCATGAATTCAGCTGCACCGGTCAGCATGAAGAACGCTGAGAAAATCAAAAAGACGTTACCACCAGTGGTTGCGCCTTCCATCAACTCAATGATACCAACACAAAATTGGATTACAAATCCGCCGAGTAACCAACAAGCGAGAAGCGGTGCCACCGCAAGTGCTTTAGGGCAAGTCAAAAGATAAAAGAAGGTAAAACATGCAACTCCCAATGCTACTAATCCTGCTGGTGCCGGATTGGCCCATCCTGCTCCGTTTCCTGACATCCAAAATCCCCCTCACATTTTTATTATGCTCCGATTCCCGTGTTGGAATCGCAAGCATCATCGATTCCATAACATGCACTGTAGATATTACTTGTTTGTCTCTATAGATTGTTTACTTAATCTATGGGGCGAACAATCTGCAAGTACTAATGGGAAAATCTTACACAATATGGGTGGGTATCTGTGTTCTCGAAGGGTCAGTCCGCCAACAAATCCGTCCATTGGCAGTAGAACTAAAAATGTAACTGATTAACTCTTTGGTATGTGGTATACTCTCTGGAACAATAGTGACCCAGTAAATGAAAAATCCCCGAAAATACGGATTTTCCGATCTTCTGGCAATTCATACCTCCTTTCGTAGAGTTTTGTTTTATAAAATATTATCACCAATTAACATATTAAATGGTAATGGATATACTGTCAAACATTAAATGAAAACCTCAAATTATAGGGATTGCTGCCAGGGATAAAATGGAAAAAATATGGGGGAATATCGCTTGGCTTATTGCAGAGTCCGGCGAGGAATAGCATATAATAATTAAATAACAGTCTGTTTTTCTAGCTTGGCATTTGCGGTATCATTAACATTGGGCGTTTCATCATCGAGCAGAGGAGGCAGAATGCGATGGCGGAAATAAGAAGGGATCTGGTCAGGAATTGTTGGGTTGCGATCCCGGCCAATTCTGCCCTGAAACCAGCCCACTTTCCCATAAAAAGGCGGGGCATTGAGACGGTAGGCAACCAGGGGTTTTGTCCCTTCTGCGAAGGGAATGAATCGTCCACCCCCCATGAGATTATGGCCTACAGGAAGGAAGGGTCTCAACCTGATACCCCGGGATGGTCCATCCGGGTGGTCGCCAACAAATTTTCCGTGTTTCAAATTGATGAAGCCCTGGAGAAGACGGATCTGGGCATCTACAGCAATTATACCGGGGTGGGCAAACAGGAAGTGATAATTGAAACCCCGGAGCACGGCATAGATATACACAATTTCAGCCAGCAGAAGATAGGGCAGCTCCTGACCGTTTTCAAAACCAGGTACAATAACTTGGCCCAGAACGAGAAGATCAAGTACATCCAGATCTACAAGAACCGGGGCATATTCGCGGGAGCTTCCCTGGAGCACAGCCACAGTCAGATGATGGGGCTGCCTTATGTGCCCCGGACCAATGCGGGCCTGCCCAGATACTTCCAAAAAAAAGGCCGGTGTCTGATTTGTGCCATACTTGCCCAGGAAAAACAGAACGGGGTCAGGGTCATCTATGAAAGTGAGCATTTCTTGCTGATCTGCCCTTATGCCTCCCGATTCTCCTACGAGACCTGGGTGATTCCCAAGCAGCACTGTGAGCATTTCGGGGACATAAATGAGGCTCAGATAATAGACCTGGCCTGGGTCGTCATGATTTTTAGCCGCATAATGACCGATGCTTTGGATAATCCGGCCTATAACCTGGTGTTCAACTCGGCTCCGCTCAATATGCAGTTTGTCCCTGGCTATCATTGGTTTTTGGAGATATTGCCCCGTCTGCTGGTCACCACCGGCGCAGATATATCTACCGGTATGTATTCCAATCCTGTAGCCCCGGAACTGGCTGCAGAATTATTTCGCAATAAAATGCTAAAATTAGTTTAAAGAGGTAATAGATGTTAGAATTATTACAGCCTAAGGCCTATGCCGATTCGGTTCTGGAACTACCCCTGGAAGAGTTGCGTCGCAAGCATATTTCCGCGTTTATTTTCGACCTGGATAATACCATCACCGAGTGGAACAGCCACCACATTGACGACCAGATGGAAGCATGGTTCGTGAGACTCCTGGCCCAGGGTTTCCAGGCCTGTATCCTTTCCAACAACGGGGAGCGGCGCATCAAGAGTGTAGCTGACAGACTGGGTATACCTTTCATCCACCGGGCGGCCAAGCCGCGCCGGCGCGCTTTCCGCCGGGCTTTGTATATCATGGGGGTGACCGCCTCCCAGACAGCTGTGGTGGGTGACCAAGTATTCACTGACATACTGGGAGGCAACCGGGCCGGACTTTATACTATCCTGGTCAAACCCATCGCCAGCCGCGAATTTATAGGCACCAAGATTAACCGGTTGCTGGAAAAAATGGTGGTGAAGCGGCGCCGAGGACGGTTTAGGGGCCAAGAATCCGGAGAGAGCAGGTAATGACAATGATCGATGCACATACCCAGGTCATTGGCCTCATCGGGAATCCCCTGGGGCATAGCCTTTCACCCCGTATGCACAACGGTACACTGAGCCGCATGGGGATCAACTGCGTGTATTTGCCCTTCGAGGTGCAGCCGGAAGAGCTGCCCGAAGCGGTACTTGGATTACGGGCTCTGAATATTCGCGGGGTTAATGTCACTATCCCTTACAAACAAGAGGTAATCCCTTACTTGGACGAACTATCGCCCGAAGCAGAGGCCTGCGGGGCTGTCAACCTTATCAAAAATGCGGATAAACGTCTAATCGGCTACAATACAGACGGACCTGGATTTATGGCCAGCCTGGCCGAGTCAGAAGCCGGCCAGATCGCTAAAGCGGTTTTGATCGGTGCCGGCGGAGCAGCCCATTCCCTGGCTTTTCAGCTCATCCAGGCTGGAATCAGGGATTTGCAGATATTCGACCTGGAGATAGACCGAGCCCTGGAACTGGCTGATTTTGCGGGCTCTCTGGGCCGGGGCAGGGCCGAGGGCCACCGGATGAGTGAGGAGCTTTTTGCCCGACAAAGCCGCGATGCCGACCTTATCGTCAACTGCACCCCTGTGGGCATGCATCCGCATACTGAAGATTGTCCGGTGAGCTCCCTAACCCAGGTCAAATCCGGGGCGCTAATATACGACTTGATCTATAACCCCTTGACTACCTGCTTTCTTTCGCTTGCCCAGGCCTGCGGTCTGAGGACCATCAACGGTCTGGACATGCTGGTCCACCAAGGTGCGCTTACCCTGGAGATACTACTGGGGATAAAACCTCCTATCGCCCTGATGAAAGAAGTGGTGACAAATCGAGCTGGATAGCAAAGGCTACACCCTGGTAGAGCTAATAGCGGTTATGGCGATCCTGGCCCTGCTGGCGGCAATCACTATGCCTGCCGGCAATCGTATGCTGGCTTCGATGCGATTGGAATCGGACGCGAGGCAGATGGCTGCTTTGCTTAGACTGGCCCGCTCCGAGGCTATCACCACCGGGCAGCCAAGCACGGTGGTGTTCTATACAGGCAGCGCCAAATACAAATTGCTGGGATCCAACTATCACTATCTGAATACCGGCATAAGATTTATCGGCAGTACATCTTTTACCAGCAAACTCAATGGCCTGCCCATATGCGGCTTCTCACCCCTGGGGGCACCTACTTCCGGAGGGACGGTTACGCTCACCAATGGTTTCGAACGCTGCTACGTGATAGTGAATCCGGTGGTGGGAAGGATAAGGGTTTCTTCAAGCCCCCCGGGCACTGAATGATATCAGCCAGTCCCGGCATGGGGCTGAGGACCAGCAAATATTAGGAGGATAGACATGTTGAAGTATTACACTGCGGGGGAGTCCCATGGCCGGGCCCTGGTAACCATCATCGAGGGCATTCCGGCTGGCTTGCCTATCAGCATCGAGGAGGTAAACCGGCAGCTTAAGCGGAGACAAGGGGGGTACGGCCGCGGCGGGCGGATGAAGATAGAGCAGGACCAGTTGGAGATATTGGCGGGAGTCAGAGCAGGCCGCACCACCGGTAGTCCGATCGCCTTTGCCATTGCCAACCGGGACTGGGAGAATTGGCAGCAAGTGATGGCCATTGAACTTGGCCCCGCCTCCACGGAGCGGGCGGTGACCAGACCAAGGCCCGGTCACGCCGATCTCCCAGGAGCCATGAAATATCATCATGCTGACATGCGCAATATTCTGGAACGGGCTAGTGCCCGGGAGACCGCTTCCCGGGTGGCGGCGGGTTCATTTTGCAACCAGTTGTTGGAGCAATTCGCAATCCATCTGTACAGCCAGGTAATCGCTATCGGCGGCATACAGGGACAGCCAGCGGAGATCAATGCTGACAATCACAGGGAGATCATGGACAGGTTGGAAGCATCAGCAGTGCGTACCGTAGACGGGGATTCGGAAGCCCGCATGGTGGCAGCCATCGATCAGGCCCGCCAGGAGGGAGAATCCCTGGGCGGCTGTTTTGAAGTGGGTGCCCTTGGAGTGCCCCCCGGACTAGGCACATTCGCCACCGCCGAGGGAAGGCTGGATGCCCGCTTGGGTGGGCTCTTGCTTAGTATTCCGGCAATCAAAGCCGTGGAGATAGGTGAAGGTATCAATAATTCCCGTGCACCAGGTTCCAAGGTTCATGATGAGATCCATTACCGGAAGAGACAAGGCATCTATCGCCTTACCAACCTGGCAGGGGGAATAGAGGGGGGCATGAGTAACGGGGAGACCATATGGGCCAGGGCCTATATGAAACCGATCCCTACCTTGTACAAGCCCCTGGTTAGCGTGGATACCAGGAGATGGGAAGAAGAAAAAGCTGATATCGAGCGCTCAGATATCTGCGCAGTGCCAGCTGCCAGCGTAGTAGGCGAAGCCATGCTGGCTTATGGCTTGGCCGCAGCCTTCCTGGACAAGTTCGGCGGCGATTTTATCGAGCAGATCCGGGATAATTATGACCGTTATCGTGATTATTTGAGAAAGGAATGGAAATGGCGAAAAATTTAGTCTTGATCGGATTTATGGGAACCGGTAAAAGTACGGTGGGTATACGCCTGGCCCAAAGAATGAAGCGGGAATTTATCGATATGGACCGGAAAATAGAAGAGATCTGCGGCATGTCGGTGGCGGAAATATTCAAGCGCTACGGTGAAGTGAGGTTCCGTTCCGAGGAGAGTCTGCTGGCCGCCAAACTGGGGGAAAAACAGGATCTGATCATATCTACCGGTGGCGGAGCGGTTTTGTTCGCTGAAAATGTGGCTGCCCTTCGAAAAAACGGGATATTGATCTGCCTGGATGCGGACCCGGCAGATATTTTCAGCCGGGTCAACCGTAAGAAAGGCAGCCGGCCTCTGCTCAAGAAAAACATGACCGTTGAGGATATAGATAACCTGCTGAAGCAAAGGGAACCTTATTATGCCCTGGCTGATATTAGAATCTCTACCAGCGGCAAGGATTTGGACCGGGTGGTAAGGGAGATAATGGAGGTAATCCAATCCAAAAACCTGCTCGCTGTCTGATCGATCAAACCTGTCCCAATGAGACCTATATGAGGGGGAATGAATGTGAAAGCCTTATTGGCTCAGCTCAACACTACCGTTGGTGACATCACTGGCAACCTTAAGAGGCTGGA